>CAZDTI010000160.1:0-2056 GCA_964508085.1 uncultured Saprospiraceae bacterium
CAACAAAGTCTTCGCATGATGTATTACAAAGTACTTCGTCAGAAATAGAAACCACGTCTATGGGACAACCAACTTTGGACAATTCTCTTTTGTAAAATCCGTCTTCCTCTGCTTCGTATACCGTTCCATGATGGCTCATGGTGGTCCAAGGGCCATTATTACTTATAGCAGAATAATACCAAACGTCATTGTATCCTTCGCATCCCTCTTCTATAAAAATTACGGTACAGCTGTCTACCTCACTAGTTTGGGCACATTCACAATCAATACATTCTTCAACCGTAAAATAATCGGAAATTTTAATAGGGCAACCTGTGCAACCAGAAATTACAACATAATATTGACCGTCTTGGGTAGCAGTAATTTGTGGAGTATTACCTACAGGAGAAGTCCCCCCATCATCCCCAATATAATTCCATTGGAATTCTGGCGTTTCGCATCCATCAACAATTACTGACAGGCTACACGAATCTTGTGTGACTTCAAAAGTTAAGTCACAATTGACGGGAATACAATCTACTACCTCAAATTCTTTATCTATAATACAGTCGTCTTCACAATTGATAACTAATCTATAATCTCCATTAACTCCTGCCTCAGGATCAATAACGAAAGGGGCAATATTTGGACCTTCTAAGTCCAATAAAGTAATCCAAACACCATCAATCCAAACTTGCCATTGATAGCCTTTAATATTTCCTTCGCAGGGGTTATTCAAAACCTCAATGGTACAGTCTTTGATTTGAAGCTCAATTTCTCCATCACAATCTTCTGTGATACAATCTCGTAAATCGAAATCACTAAGATTTACATCGTCTTGCGGTGTATCAAAAAATGAAACCCAATTTCTGGGATCAAGAATAATTTTAAGAATATCACAAAGACTGCAGTCACCAATGTCGACATGTCCGCCACCATGTCCAGGCGGCAAGACCGTGAAAATATCTTTTTCTCTAAACGTCCAAGGCAACTGCAATTCATCGGTTGTTTCCTCCGTAATACCGATTGCAAGAACATCTAAAATTGTTCCTAGCAAAATTGTTTTTTCTGCATTAGTTAGGTATCCACTATAAACGGAGAGATAAGTCCCTGTGGTCTGAATGAATTTTATGTTTTCTACACTAGCTGTAATTTCAAACATTGTGGAAATATCCATTCCTTCAGAGTAAATACTAGTCTCCCCTTCAAGGGTTACTATTTCCAATAGCATTCCTCTTTCTAACAGATATCCTGTTTTCAGTTTTAATGATAATTGAACAGGTTCTTGATCATTGAAAGTTTCCCAATTTTCGCCATTTTTTAATTGATTGGTAATTCCAAAAACAAATCCACTCTTAATTTCTTTTGTGGTAAGCAGACCTATTTTTTCGGAAGTTACTCTTTCCAAAACATTTACAGAAGCTGCACCTCCAACAGTACCTGGAGATGTTGCTCCACTTAAATCATTATCAAAGCCGACAATAACAATATCGTAAGCTGTAGGAATTGTTGGACTAAATTGAGCGCTTAAATTTGAAAATATAAAAACGGCAATAAATGAAAAAAGCATGCGCTGCAAAATATTTTGCAACACGGTTTGTCTATTATATTTTGATCTATTCATAATATATCGATTTGATAAATGAAATAAAATTTTGCATTTTCTTATTTTTGAGTAAACAAAAGACAGTACGTCTTATCAATTAAATTGTATTTAATTAAACGTAAGTCATACTCAAATTTAAGGGAATGAAAAACCTTTTAAAGGGTTTTCAAGAGAGGAAAAATTGAACGTATTAAATTTGTTTTTTAACGTAAACATAATTTAACAACTACTGACTTTTGCCCTGGAGGCAAAATAAATATGGAAAGATTAGAGGAGGATAAATTTTCTTAACATTAGTTTTCCGTATCTCAAATTCACCCAAGCTGCTTCATAATTTGATTAAAAGCAGACCTTCGACGAGCGGCCACATCTAATTCAGAGCCATCTTTAAGAAGTACTTTACCACTCTTTCCCAGTCCAAATAGACTTACTTTATAGAGATTAATAAGGTGAGACTTATGAATTCGAAAG
>CAZDTI010000160.1:2156-17670 GCA_964508085.1 uncultured Saprospiraceae bacterium
TCCAAATAGACTTACTTTATAGAGATTAATAAGGTGAGACTTATGAATTCGAAAGAAACTATTGGAAGGCAATAATTCCTCGTAATAACTTAATGTATTTACAACAAGATGAGATTTATTATCTTCTGTATAAATCATAACGTAGCTTCCCTTAGCTTCAATTCGAATAATGTTTTCGAGTTCTACTACGACATGACTATCTCGGCCCGGCAGTACAATTTGACTCAGTTTCTTTTTTCTATTTTCAAAATGAGACTGGAAGAAACGTAATTTATCACGTTCACCTGTACTGCCATTTCTTAGTTTATTAATAGCAAGCTTTAGCTCTTCAAGATTCACAGGCTTAAGCAAATAATCCAGCGCTGCATATTTAATTGCTTTTATTGCATAGTGATCGTAGCCGGTCACAAAGATGACACTGAAATTAATAGAATCAATCTCGTTCAAAATATCGAAGCCATTACCATCTGACATTTCAACATCAAGCAAAAGGACATTAGGCTGTTCTTTTTTCAACAATTCAATACCAGCGGTTACGCCATTTGCTTCGCCAATAACAGTTACGTCCTCACAATAATCCACCAACATCTTACGCATTAAATTTCGACTCTGTCGCTCGTCATCTATAATAATCGCTTTAATCATTTTTAATTATTTGTATTGGAATAATAAAAGAAGCTTCAGTACCTATAATTTCCTGTTGAGCGTTATAGCGATTTGAAATTTTAAAAGAAGCTTTAGGCCCTTTTTTATTAAAATTTAAAAGCTTGATTCTATTTTTAATAATAGAAAGCCCCATAGATTTGTGGGTAGTTTCATGGCGATTTTCATCAGAAGTTTCAAATCCTTTCCCATTATCACAAATAATGACTTGAATCATTTCTTTCTGCGGAACAGTCAAAAACCGGATGTCAATTTCTCCTTGATAATTTATATTTTTAAATGCATGTTTTACCGAATTCTCTAGAATAGGTTGTAATAAAAGAGGAGGAATAAAAAAATGATATATCGGAATTTCTGGATCTATTTCAATCCGAATTTTAAAGCGATCCTCAAAGCGTAACTTTTCAAGATCCAGATAGGAACGAATAAATTTAACTTCTTCATTAATTGAAATATACTCCAGTTTTGAATATTCCAGGCTATTCCGCATTAATCTTGAGAACTTAGAAAGATAGTGATTTGCATTTTTCACATCTTTATGAAAAATAAAACTTTGAATAGAGTTTAATGAATTAAATAAGAAATGTGGATTCATTTGATTACGTAAGCCGGCAAGCTCAGCGCCTTGCAGTTTTCGCTTTTGTTCTTCCCGGTTTTGAAGTATTTTAATTCTGTATAGAAAACCTGCAATCAACAATAGACTTACTAATAAAGCTGCTGTGATTATAAACCAAGGCTCCTCAGAAAAATGAGGTTTTATTTGGAAAGAATATATTGCCGATTGTTTACTCCAGCATCCACTTTTATTTTGAGCGGCAACTTCAAAAGAATAATACCCAGGAGCCAAGTCAAAAAATCGGACGCTTTTATTGTTTGTGTAATACCACGTTGGTTTATTATCATCATGCTTTAATCGATAACGATAAAATGATTTATTTTCCGGTTTTTTGAAACTTACTCCTAAAAAATTGATGATCACATTATTTTCATCATGCTTTAAGGGAGTAGTCGATTTTTCATCAACAGGTACATTGCCAACCATAACCGATTCTATATAAATAAGTGGAGGAACTTTATTTTCTATCATTTCATTAGGATAAAAATAATTCATCCCTTTATTAGTGGCCACCCAAAGATGCCCTTCCCAAATCGCTAAATCATTAATAAAATTACTAACCAGACCATCAGAAGTTGAAAAATTGGAAATAGATTTAATTTTAATTCCATTTCCCTCCTCTTGAAAATGAATTTTATCTAAGCCCTCATTAGTCCCTGCCCAAAGCGTTGAATCATTTTCTAGATAAATAATATTAACCATATTACTACTCAATCCATCTTCTGGCAAAAAGCGAACTGAATGATTCCCATTTTTAAACACGAGCCCATTCCCTATCGTTGCAAGCCAGAGTCGCTGCGAATCAAGAGAAATAATATCTTGAATTCGAACATTCGTGAGTTTCGATGTATCTTTTTGAGGAATATTGGATGAGAATTCTTCGAAAGGGAGTTCATAAAGGCCCTCTAAACCTCCGAGCCAAACGACATCTTCTCCTTCCTCTATACAATTTAAACGAACACCAAAGCCTTTAGTTTTTTTATTCCTGCTTGAGAAAATTAAATTATAGTATTCAGAAGCAAAATCTGATTTATTTTTTGAGTAAATTCCATAACTTCCATGATGAATTGAAAAAAGCAATCCATTTTTTAACGGCCTTACAAAATAAGATTTAGAATTAAAATCATATTCTGAAGCCTTCAACCTCCCATCAATATCTTCTATTCTACTAAATTTGTTGGCATAATAAGTATTAGCTGCAGGATACATCCTTCTTTTCTCATTTACCTTACTCCAACCTTTTAATTCCGGCATCAAATTAAACTGTTTGTCCACAGCAACAATTCCATTGTTTACCGTTCCAAACAACAAAAAATTAGGTAATTCTCCAATTGATAATATTTGTTGAATCTCAAACGACTCTTTAGGACGGAGCATACTTCGAAGTCGAAAAGAAGGAATCCAAAAAACCCCCTTTTCACGACTGGTCATCCAATAATTTCCTTCCCGATCTATTAAAATACTTGTAACTTCCAAACCTTTAAAAAAATGACGAGGAGGCATCTCAAGATTTGCATTTTCATACAATAAGAGTCCGACTCCTGTACAAAGCCAAAGATCCCCTTTAGGATCAAGGAAAAAATTATTGACTTTATATTCTAGGGTTGATTCAACATTACTTAATACTCCATTTCTAAAATATTTAATTCTATCCTGAAATCCGATCAGCCAATCGGAAAAAAGAGTATCAGTTGGCTCTGCGTTTACCGAAAAACGATTTTTCTCATCATAATATAAATACTCATCTCCTATCTTAACTAAGATCTCACCCTTCTCTCTGTGAATACTTTCTTCAAAATCAAAAATAGATCGCCCTTTAACAGAGAAGTCATTATCATCTAGATGAAAAATTTCTCCAGGATTTCTGGGCCTACTTCCTTGGTTCTTTGTAATAAAAATATTGTTTTGATCATCAAACAATAATAGCATTGCATGTCCAGCTTCTTCATTATATTTTGGGTCTTCATTCAATGGAATGGCCGTGAATTTTCCATCCTCATATAAAGTCATGGAACCATCCCAAGCCGTAAACCAAAGTCTGTTTTTACGATCATTAAATATTCTGAAATTCGTATTATGTGAAAGACCTTCTTTTGTGGTATAAGTAGAAAATTTATAGCCATCATAAGTACAAATCCCTCTGTCTGTCGCAATCCAAATCAAACCATTCGTATCAGCATGTGCATAGTAAGTTTCAGAGCTGGGTAATCCGTCATTAGTGTCATAATTGATATAAAAAGGATCCTGACTCTTTACTACTAATGGTAGGAGAAAAAAATAAAGGTATAGAACCAGATATATTTTTGGTCGCTTATGTTTTTTCATTGACGTTATTTAAAACAACAGGCTCTAGAAGACAGAGGATACGAAAAGTGATGTTCTAAAGGTAAACAATATAGTGTTTACACAGCGTTTTAAAAGGAGGAATTAGCTTGTAATGCTCCGGAACAAATTGATTTTATTTCAATACGTAAAAAAACCACTTCGAGATACGAAATGGTTTTTTCATTAAGAAAGCTTATACCTTATAAAGTTTGTTAAATTTCTAACAAATAAAACAGCAACTGGCACACTAAGTTATTGAACGTACCAATTAAGTTTTTTAACGTACTAAGATTCACTTAGAATTTCAAAGGGACTTTTGATTTCCTACTTCCCCTCCAATTGTTCTAACATCAACTGACACTTCCCGATATAGCCATAATCAGCAGCGCTTAAGTTATTAAAAAACTAAGAAACTGATTTATAGTAAGATAGTTTAGTTAACTAAAGTTAAAAAAATAGCTTTTCCGGAAAACCTATCCCATTTGTCCGCTAACTGTGAAATCCTCTACCTATATTAGCGCCATCAAAAAATTTAAATTTAAAACTTATGAAATCTTATTTAAGCTTTTTCCTCTCCTTCCTTTTCCTAGTAACTTCCCTAGCTGCCCAAGACCGTGACGATCGGCCTAAAAAAGACCGTAGTCTGAAAAATGGGTTTAGTGTACAGGTGGAATTTGGATTTCCAAATTCAGATTATGGGGTCGAGGGTTCTATTGCCAACACCGTTGACTTTAATAGCGGATTATTGTTAGGAGTTCAGATTGGAAACCGATGGTATTTTGAGCGACAAGAAGAGTATGCAATTGGCATCATGGTCAACTGGTTCGATATCTCAATAGCTGCCAATGCTCAATCCACAAACATTCCTGGTTTTCCAGATTTGGCAAAAGCTACCCTGGATTTTGCACTCTTAGAAGTAGGTCCAGTTGGGACTTATAAGCTTAAAGAAAATAAAGCCATCGACGGATACTATAATCTTCGTCCAACGATATTGAGTAGCTTCGTTGTTGACTCAGATGGAGAGGGACTTGGATCCGCTGGTTTCGGGATCACCCATGCTATTGGTTTTGCGTATAGATACAAAGCTTTTTATGTAGGCCCGGAGTTTGTTTTTGGCAAAATAAAAGGCGTGGATGTCGTTGACGCTAATGATATCAATGACGTTTATGGGGAGGCAGATATAAATGCAAAGAGTTTTAGAATTTTGGTTGGGTTTAAATTTTAGTTTCCTACTCTCCACTTCCTAAGTCAATGAGTAGAAAAGTCCGTCCAAATTTTAAGGACTGCGACGATTCAGCAGGAACCAAAAAATAAAGTTTATGAAATCTTTCTTACTGTATTTCCTTTCTTATTTTTTTTTGGTTTCTGCGCTCACTGCTCAAGAAGCTGATACGCTGACAAAAATCGACCCTGTCTTGAAAAACGGATTTACGTTTCAGTTGCAGCTTGGCATTTCGAATTCTACTTATGGCTTAAGAGACAATTCGGATAAGGCCCGTACTTTTAAAAATGGGGTATTGTATGGCATTCAGATTGGAAACCGATGGTATTTCAAACGGGACGAAAAGCAGGCTTTCGGCCTTATGACCAACTGGCTCGATGTTACCAGATCTTCCAATCCTCAAGCCTCTTCACAAACAACGACGACCCCGAGTGTCACTAAGTACACTATGGATTTTTCCCTTTTCGAAGTAGGTCCGATTGCTACTCGTAAACTAAGAGGAAATCAAGCCATTGATGGATATTATAACCTTCGACCAACATTAACGACTAGCTCTATTCGCAATTCACGAGGGGGCACTAGCACCGGAGGTAGAGGATTAACTCATGCCCTCGGTGTTGCGTTTAGAAGTAATTACTTATACGTTGGGGCCGAATTTGTTTTTGGTAAAATAAAAAATGTAAATGTCTTTTCCCCCGATGACAATAACATCATTTATTCCGAGTCGGATATGGATTTAAAGAACTTTAGAATTTTAGTTTCCTATAAAATTTAGGCTGTTCAACAAGCTACCTCCTACTAAGAATTCATCATTTATGAATCTGCCGCAAAATCGCAGGATCCTTTACCTTATCCTCCTCCGAAAACGACTTCATCTTTGAAATAATCTCTGCCGACTTTGGATCATTTCCTATGCTGTTCTAAATCCATAATTTAAAAACCAATAGTTTTCTCTATCCGCAACTATGAATTGAATTCAATTCATAAAAAATCAAATAATATTGGTATTTTTGAGTTTATAAATTGCTCAAATCAGCAAACGTACCCACATACACTGTGGGACTTCAAAACCAAACCAAATGAAAATCCTCAATTCAGGGCATCGCTGGATGCTCTTGTTAGCCCTTGTAGGGTTCGCAGAACTTTCCTATTCCCAGATACAAATTTCAGGAGCTGTTACCGACAACAACGACGGTCCCCTCTCCTATGCAAATGTTTTACTGCTAAATGCTTCAGACAGCACTTTAACCATGGGAGCCATTTCTGATGAAAACGGCAGTTACGTTTTCGATAGATCAACTCTTGGAGATTATCTGGTTCAAGTTACTATGATCGGCTATCAAGACGAATATTCTCAGCTGATTCAATTGTCAAACGAAACCAAGACTTACGCACTTCCGGTAATAAAACTACAAGAAGATGCTGCCCTGCTAAGTGAGGTGGAAGTCGTTGAAAAACGAGCTTTGTTTGAACAAAAGATTGATCGCTTAGTCGTCAATGTCGATAATAGTATAGCCTTGACTGGCACCACGGCTTTAGAAGTGCTCAAACGATCTCCTGGCGTGGCTGTGAATCCACAAAGCAATTCGGTTTCCATGAGTGGTAAAGATGGAGTGATTATAATGATCAATGGCAAAATATCTAGAATGCCTCAGGACGCTGTTGTACAAATGCTTAGCGGCATGAGTTCTGATAACATTGAAAAAATCGAACTGATACACACCCCACCTGCTAATTTTGAAGCAGAAGGAAATGCCGGATTCATCAATATTGTTTTGAAGAAAAGCCAAGACGAGGGTTTCAATGGTGGCTTCTCATTAAATGCGGGCTATGGCAAAAAAGAAAAAGCGGGCGCAAGTATTTATATGAATTTCCGAAAGAAAAAAGTCAACCTCTTTGGGGACTACTCTTGGAAGTACAACAATAACCCCCAACTATTCACCAACGCCCGTAGTTTCTACAATGATGGAATCTTTTTCAAAAATGAAGGAGAAAGTGTTCGGGAACCAACGATCACTCATGTTCAAAATGCCAGAGTTGGCATCGATATAAACCTAAGTAGTAAGACTATTGTTGGAGCTCTAGCTTCCTGGAGTGAACGTTATTGGGATATGGATGCGATCAATGATGTTCGTTATATGCAAGACGGAATACTCCTTAACCGAGTCAGCATTCCAAATAATGAAATCAATAACGATCGGACCTATGTTGGAAACATCAATCTTCAGCATTCTTTTTCAAAAGATCAGAAATTCAATATTGATTTAGATTATGCCACTTTCTTAAACGATAATCCTAGTTCTTACACCAATGAATTCTACGATGGAAACAACAACCTTACCGAAGTTACTGAACTTCGCGTATCCAAAAAAACGCCTTTAGATATCTGGGTAGGAAAAATGGATTATTCACAAAACTTTGGAGAGAATGTCATTTGGGAAGCAGGCTTAAAAGGAACAACAACAACTTTTGACAACGACGTACTGGTAGAGAGTAAGGAGCAAGAAGTCTGGAGTCAAGTCGATCTCTTTTCCTCTGAAGCCATGATGACCGAAAATGTATTGGCGGCCTATTCTTCTTTGTTTTGGAAATTAAGTCCAAAAATAGATATCAAAGCAGGTTTGCGTTATGAACATGCAGACATTAATCTGGGAACCGTCTCAGAGCCAAATATTGTGGATCGAAACCGTGGTCGCTGGTTTCCAAGTATCTTCCTTTCCAATCAATTAGATGAAGATAATAAATTGCAGTTGTCTTATAGTCGACGGATAGATCGACCGAGTTTTAAGCAATTGGCTCCTTGGTTTATTTTCTTCGATCCAACCACAGTAGACACTGGAAATCCGACTTTACGTGCGTCTATTTCTAATGCCATCAGAGCTAGCTACAGTTGGAAAACGGTTCAAGTAGATTTTCAATATACGCACACTAATAATCTTATTGGTCGTTTTCAGCCTTCCGTAGATATAGAGACCAATACCCAGGTCAATGGTTCTAAGAATTTCGACGATGCACTACTGGCAGCTATGACTGTTTCCTTTCCAGTCAAAATCACCTCCTTCTGGGAATTTCGAAGTAGTTGGACCGCTCAATGGACCAGAGTTAATGACAATGCGGAAGGAGAAAACCTATCCTTTGAGAATACCAGTTGGTATGCAAATGGAAGCTCCACGATAAAACTCCCCAAGCAATTTTCCCTGGAAATGAATGGCGTCTACTTCTCTCCTGCGCTCTCTGGGATAATAGTCTGGCAGTCCTTTAATCGTTTTGACATTGGCATCCAAAAAGTATTTAACAATAATAATGGAACTTTAAAATTTGCAGTGAGCGATCTTTTTACGGGTGGGAATTGGGATGGAGAATTAGATGATCCAGATATTGATTTCAAATTAGACAGCTACTTTGGTTTCGCTGAGCGGGTCTTTAGATTAACCTATTCCAGGCAGTTTGGAAATAGCAAATTGAAAGGACAACGAAAGCGAGCAACGGGATCAGCGGAGGAACAGAGACGTGTGCAGTGATAGTCTTTGATAGGACTAATAAAGTATTTTTTTTAACAGGATGAACACGATTTCATCATTCCATAAATCGTGTTCATCTCTGTTTCGTTCAGGAGTTTTTCATTTACCCATACGTTTTAGTTTTCTCGTTATTTGCTTTTTAATCACATCACTCAAGAGAAACCTACAATTTCACTACACGCTCCGCCCAAACACCTTCCGTTGTTGTTATTAACAATAGGTACACTCCTTGAGGTTCTTTATTTAGATCTAGATTTAGATCTTTCTCGCCATCACCTTCCAATAATAATTCTCCGTTTAGATTACTTAGACTATACTTCCACTCCATCGCAGTGGAAAACATCACTCGCAGCAAGCCTGAGGTGGGATTAGGAAATACCTGCGGTTTTATTGTTACAATATCGCCTATCCCAACAGTCGCATCTTCACCATCACAGTCTTCATCAATCCCATTACTTGGTATTTCCGTTGCAGCGGCATTAATAGCAGGATCTTCATCATTACAATCCTCCCAAATCAGGAAACCATCTTCATCGTGGTCAAAGCTAGTCACCATCGTATTTTCCGTGGTATTTGTAACTATGGCCGGATTGCTATCAAAGTATATTCTGGCCGTATTTTCGATTATGGTATAATCGTCAATGTTGCTATTCGCCAGGATACTGTACATCACGTACCCCTGACTGCCTTCAAAATCACTAGTGCTGTCTGGCAAGAAAATATCTTTAAACTCAAAAGTAAGATCATTACCTTCCCTAAAAGTACTCAATACAGATTCATGACTACTGGTGATATACCGAAAGGTAGACAAGTCCAAATTAGCATCCAATTCATCTGTAATAACCACATCATAAGCTTCTGCATTTCCGGTGTTTTGGAAGCGAATGGTATAGATCAGGTTTTCACCAATAAGGGCATAGTGCTCTGGATATTGCGGTGCCATCAGTTTGTCGTTGGGATCGTAAGAACATTCGACTACTACCCGATGGCTGTTCAATTGGTTGCTTTGAGCTCCGTTTTCATCTGTAAAATTCGTTTCTATACCAAAGTTCAAAAGATCTCCTATCGGAAAGTCAGGTGGTCCAGGAAATCTCAATTTAATCTCCCGTTTGAAGACTTGGCCTGGATACAAATTTGTATAATACCAACCTAATTTATCACCATCCACAATATCAGGGGCATCTACATAACTCACTTCCATCACCGCCGGATCTATATCGAACCAGAGCGTACCATCAGCGATTGTGGTTCCTTCGTTGATGGCAAAAACTTCGAACTTAACAAGTTCATTACATCGCGGAACTTCATTGACAGCGGCGGTATAAATGTTAGATATAAAACTATTTGGGTACAATCCAAAGGAAAAGGTATCGCAGCAATTTGCGGAGTAAAGAGTTGAATTATACGTAGCGATACTACCAGTCAATGACCAATCTGGAAATTGAGTTTCATCAAAAGACACCGTATATGCTCCGTACTCCAGGTGTTTAACACCTCCACTAGTCGCATTACTATAGCCCACATAGTTACCTGGTTCTATGGCTACATTGGGTCCGGCAAATAGTGGCTCATCCACATCCTGAATAGCGTTTTCGTTAAGGTCATAATAGGTAGAAAAATGAACTCGTCCATAGTCAGCACAAAAGGACAAGATCTGACTTTCGAGGTTACAGGGGGATGCATTATTATCAAGAATTAAATCTCCGGTACCAACAAAAAGGTAATCACAAATGGGAGCTATTGCACAGTTGGTTAGATCCGTATTATCGATCATAGTTATATCACCATTTATAAAATTAAGGTTATCCAGACCACTTAAACTTTCTAACGCTGGATTTCCTTCGAAAAGTAAATTTCCTCCGATTGAAGTTAAAGCCTCTAAGCCAGTCATACTCTCTAGGCTATTATTATATCGAAATTGAAGCTCTCCGGAAATCGAGCTAAGGTTTTCCAAGCCGTTCATATTTTGCAAGACCCCATTAAATTCTACCTGAAGGTTTTCACCAATAGAGCTAAGGTTCCCCAAGCCCTCTAGACTTTGCAACATGTAATTGTCTTTAACCTGTACATTACTGCCAACCGAAGTCAGACTAGCCAATCCCGTCAAATCTACTAAGTTATCATTATTAATGATATACAATTCATGTCCAACCGAAGTGATATTACCCAATCCACTTAAATTGGATATATTATCATTATTAATTATCCATAAATGCTCAGGAAGTGAAGTAAGGTTAGCTAGTTCGTCCACATTTTCCAGACTATAATTATCCCATATCGACAGGCCAATGGCAATAGTATGAATATTATGCAAGCCACTTAGACTTGATAAATTATAATTGCTTTTAATCGACAGATATTCAATCGTCGTAAGGTTTTCCAGTGCTTCTATAGTTGTAAGATTACTGTTACTTAAAAAAGACAGACCACCTCCTAGAGAAAGAAGATTCTCTAAGCCATCAATATGGACCAGCACATAATTATTTTTTATCCACAAAAATCCGCCAATTGAAGTGAGACTAGCAAGGTGATCCACATGTTGCAAATAACTATTGTGTTCAAGCCATAAGTCCCCGCCTATTGAAGTAAGGTTTTCCAGTCCACTTAAGGTAGTTAGATCATCACACTCATAGATTTTCAAATAGCCACCTATCGTGTTTAAATTCTGAAATCCATTAATATTATCAATTGGAGTAAGGTAAAACTCCTCCACTTCTATGTTCCCCGGATAGTCTGTACAATTTGGAAAATCATTCAAAAATGCGTCAATCTCTGCTTGGGATTTAAAGATTAAATTATCATTTGTTGGACATTGACCATAGCTCTTTAGTCCAATAGAAGTAAAACAAATTAAGAGAAGGTAATAGCATTTTTTCATAGCGGTTATTTTTCTTTTTGCCGAGGCGTTTTAGGAGTCAGTAAATAAAAGAATAAATATATGTAAATAACACAAGTATAATAAATGGGATTAGTTTTTTTCTAAAAAACATTCGTTTTAAGTTAATCCACCCGCTCCAACAACCACTTCTTCTCCGTCAAAACCTCCTCTTTCAAAACCGCATTTCTTAATGCCTTCATCTCTCCTTGGTCATGTCTATTCACCTCATTCAACTTCTTAAAATACCGGATCACATTCGTCCAGTTTTCGTGATGGTAAGCCGTTTTTTTATTGCGCTCTAAAAAGCGTTGAAGAGAATAAAGGTGATGATCCATCAAATCCCTTTCCTCCGTATCGTAATAAATTTTTGCTTGTAAAATTTTGCCCGTCATATTTG
The DNA here is from genome assembly GCA_964508085.1 of uncultured Saprospiraceae bacterium. GTDB lineage: Bacteria > Bacteroidota > Bacteroidia > Chitinophagales > Saprospiraceae > CALGLS01. The sequence goes on from CAZDTI010000160.1 coordinate 13,779, forward strand.
TAATCAAATCTCGGTGATCGGTATCACGCAGATGTACAAGCGCCTCCTCATAAGACTTTTGAGCGTAAGCCAATCGTGCCCGATTTAGTGCAACTGTAGGCACACGCCAGGCATCCGGCAAGTACTTCGTATAGGTTTCAATAAAGGTATCCACAAAAGTCCATTCCTCCAGTTTTATGGCAATACCAATCAAATTATTAAAAGTAAATCTTGACAATTCCTGCTTCTCCAGAAGGGCGCCGTTATTTAAACCATTTCTGTAAAGGTCAAATGCTTCCCGCAAATAAAGTTGTTTGTTCTCATTAATTCTGCGAATACAAAAATTCAGAGCGCTGATGTAGAGCGGACGGATTTCTACAGGTGGAAAATCAGTGCCAATGCTAAATAAAGATTCTCTAAACTGTCTGAAATTTTCATCCGTTGGATCGTGAAATAAAGCTAAGTAGCAGTTTCTATAAATTTGAATGGCAGGCTTATTTGAATGCGCAGCATAGGCCAAAATGGGCTCTAGAAAACGCAGCTCATATTTTGTTCGAAAAACAGATTCATGACTTCGAGTGAAACAGGCCTGTCGCAATTTGAAAGCAACGAAGGCGTCGTCCAGGGAATCTTCTGTTTGTTGTAAGTTCAGTTTTAGGTTTCGGGCTTCTTTAGCTAAAAAAGCAAAGCGTTCCCTTTCTGTCTCGTACGCTGCTAAGTGGTTTTCTGCTTGTTCATAATTTGTAACGATAGACACTTTCAACTGGCGACCAAGATGTCGCTGAAGGTTTCGTTCCCGAAAGGTTTGAAGCAGCAATGGGCCGGAGATATTTGGCTGTGCTTCGCAGGCTTCCCAGGTCAGAAAACGCTCCAGACATTTATATAAATGACTTTGCAACAATCGAAAAAAGGAAGGTTCAAAATTTCGATTCGGAAATAATTCTGCAAACACTTGATGGCGATCCGGTTGCAGCCCTTTGCGTTGATAAACCATTAATTTGTCAAATAAATCCGCCGCGTCTTGTTTCGGATTGCAATAAGGAGAAGCCAAAAACTTGACCGCTCTCCGCTTTTCTGCAGTGCTCAAACTACCGATCAACTCCCAAAGCAATGATTTTTCCATAAAATTTGATTCATTTCTAATTATGACTTCACTATAAATATAATTACAAAAATTAACTTTTTACTAAATAATAAACATAAAAAACGCATTTACCTGTATTTAAGTTAAAACGAAATCGCTACAAAATGATAAAAATGTGGTTGTAAAAACAAGCTCAGTCCTTCATCTTTGAGATAGATAATCAATAACTGGATCCTTTTAGTACGTAGAACGATTATTATCATTGAGAAGAAACTTAAAGACAAAAAACTCTACAATTATGAAAAAGCACCTCAAATTACTAGTCCTCAGCAGCCTCCTATTTATTGGCTCATTAATCAATACATTATCAGCTCAATGTACCTCAGATGCTGGGACAATGCTCCAAGGTGGAGTAACTTATTGTGGCGACAGCAACCAAAGTTCTATCGTGGATGAAATCGCTTGGACCACAATAGGCAACCTACATCAAAACGATGCAATTCTTGATTCTAATGACATCTTGCTTTTCTATTTTACAGATATCGATGGCCCTTTAAATGGTCAAATTTTTACAACCAGTGAAGAAGGCGAAAACATGAGCTTACCAGTTAACGATTTAGCCATTGATACGCCTTATCGAATTTACGCAGTTGTTGGGAATGATGATAATAATGGCGGAATAGATTTCTCTGATACCTGTTTGAGCATTTCAGGTTCATGGGGTATTCTTTTTGGATCTGTACCTCAAGAGGCTGCCGAGGTAAGCATTTTTGATGAGCTGGATTGTAATGGCACCCAATTCCTAAGTGCAATACAATCGGTTTGGGGAGACCCTAATAATTATCAATTTCAATGGAGTACAGGTGAGATAGACCCAGAAATCACGGTAACTGAACCAGGTTTATACATTGTCGAAATCTTTGAAGCTGGCGCTACTTGTCCAGTCATAAGTAGCTTTGATATAACAGAAAACACCTCTCCCACTTTCAACTTTGATCCGGTCGACAGTATTTCCTGTGTAGAAGATACCGTCTTGCTAAAAATTACTCCCGCAGGAACTTTAGGAGGCTGGACTGGCAACTGGTTTGATCAAAATGACAACATAATAGCCACTGATGTTTTGGAGACTTCTGTCAACTCACCAGGCGCGTATTATTTCGAAATTACTTTTCTCGATGGGAATGATCAGGGTTGTACAGAAATCTATGAAGTTCTCGTTCCTGCTAGTACTGAAGGCTGTGTTTCCATAACGGGGACAATTGTTCGGGATCAAAATAACGATTGTATTTATGACATGGGGGAGCCAGGACTTAAAGATCGCTTATTGCGTTTCATAGGAACCAACACCACTCGTTACGCGCTGACCGATCCCGATGGCAATTACCAAGTTTATTTTCCTGCGAATACGGATGCAGAAATTAGCATTGTCTCTCAACATTTCCTTTATCAAAACTGTCAAACGAGCTGGACGGAGCTTGGTGCTGCTGTTGGGGAAACAATAATCTCACATGCCGCTCAATCGACCATCGACGACTGCCCTCTACTCGACGTACAGCTACATGCGGGTATTACGCGACGTTGTTTTTCCGTCCCATTTGATGTATCCTATTGTAACAATGGAAATTTAGTGGCAGAAGATGCTTATATCATCGTCACTTTAGATGAGCATTTTTCAATTGATAGTAGTAGTCTTTCTTTCATAGACTTGGGGAATAACCAATATCAATTTGATCTTGGAGACGTGGCAGAAGACGAATGTGACAGTTTCATTTTTCACACTACCTTAAGTTGTGAGGCTATCCTTGGGGAGACGCTTTGCTCAGAAGCGCATATTTTTCCAGATGCGCCTTGCCCTGGTCCAGATGCAGCCTGGTCAGAAGCCAGTCTATCCATCACGGGGTCTTGTGATGGTTCAGAAAATAAATTCATCATTGAGAATATTGGAACAGAAGACATGATCAATAACAGTAACTATATTGTTATAGAAGATGGAGTTATGCTGTTACAAACACCTGAAGAAATCATCCTGACCAGCGGACAAATAGAAGAATTGAGCTACCCTGCGAATGGAAGCACCTACAGAGTGGAGGCGGTACAAGTCGCTAACCACCCGGGCATGAGTATGCCCAGCTATACGATAGAAGGTTGTGGAGGTTTTGGATCTATTGGATTCGTTAACCAGTTTGCACAAGATGACCTTGATCCGTTTATTGATATAGAATGTAGAGTAGCCATTGGTTCTTATGACCCAAATGACAAAACGGCTTTTCCTAGCGGTTATAGTGAGGAACACTTCATCAAATCTGATCAGCAAATAGAGTATCTTATCCGTTTTCAAAATACGGGTACCGACACTGCCTTTACCGTAATGGTCCAGGATGTTTTAGATCCAAACTTAGACTTTAACAGCTTCCGTCCGAAAGGGGCCAGCCATGATTACGAAGTACTCTTTTTAGAGAACGACACCATTCAATTCCTTTTTAATAACATTTTATTGCCGGACAGTACAACAAATCCAGTTGCTAGTAATGGTTATGTTAGATTTACTATTTCTCCGAAAGTTGACATTGCTCTTGGCACTGTTATTCATAATGAAGCCGCCATCTTTTTTGACTTTAATGAAGCAATTATCACGAATGATGTCTTTCATACTATTGGGGAGAATTTCATTGTGGTCACGGATGTTTCTTTTGTTTCAGAGGAAATACCGGCAGTTACTTCTTATCCAAACCCTGCACGTGATGAATGGTTTTTAAACGTGGAAAATGTAACAACTAACGAACATTTTAAGCTCCGATTAACGGACGCAAGAGGACGGATAATTGAGGA
>CAZDTI010000161.1:0-17450 GCA_964508085.1 uncultured Saprospiraceae bacterium
TTTACGGTTTCTAGTCATTGCGACCTTCCTTACCGTCCTAACCCAAGTAGGAGGGATTATTTACATTTTGCTTAAACCTCTCGGTCTTTATATAAAACGAAAGGAAAATAACTGGAAAGGCTTTGCGCTTAGAATGACGATGTATTTTGGAATTTACCTTTTCTTATCTACTACCTTAGTTCCAAAACTTGCCAAACGATACAACCGCGTTCCCCTCCCTCTTTTTTCCTCAGAGGCAGCTCCCTTAAAACCTGCGCGGTATTTCTTCTGGATTGCCAATCGACATTACGTTCGAAGGGAGTTAAAAGATCTTATCGTTGATGTTTCTAACAAAATAAATACAAAGTACGCTAATCTAGAAATCCAATATCTGGATGCGAACTTTCCGTTGTTCAAATATTTCCCTTTGCTACCCCATAAAAGTCATAATGATGGTCGCCGCCTGGATATTTGCTTTTTATATAAAACCAAAACGGGAGAGAAAATAAACGCAGCTCCCGGAGTGCTGGGTTATGGTCACTGTGAACAACCGAAGAAGGGAGAAGTAAATTATCCTGAGCGCTGCCGTAAAAAGGGTTATCGAATTTATTCTATGTTGTTTTACTTGACAAAATATTTTCGGACCGATGCTTATTCATTTGACATGGAAGCCAATCGATTTTTGCTTCAAGAAATAACAAAGCAACGAAAAGTAAGAAAGGTATTTATAGAACCTCATTTGAAAACGAGATTGAAATTAGGACAGGAGGATAAGATTCGGTTTCATGGTTGTGGCGCGGTGAGGCATGATGATCATATTCATTTGGAGTTGTAAAACAAAAAGACCCGTAGCTTAAAGCTACAGGTCTTTTTGCAATTTATTCATAATCTTTCTTCTACACTTCAACTAGTTCCTTAACAGGAACAATCCAACCTCTTGTATCTTCGATAGAACCATTTCTCAAGCCTACGATTTCCGCTTTTGCTTCATGGCTGATTTTTCGGTCTTCTATTTTTGGCAAGATCATTTTCATTCCTTTGTAAGTGATTTCGGACACCTGAGCAATTACTGCAGCCGTTCCTGTTCCAAAACACTCTTGCAATAAGCCTGCTTTGTAGTACTCCACTATTTCGTCAATTGTTACCAAACGCTCCTCTACTTCGTAACCTTTATCTCGAAGAATAGTTATCACAGAATCTCTGGTAATTCCTTTCAGGATTGCTCCGTCGGTTATAGGCGTAATTACTTTTCCATCTACCACGAAGAAAATATTCATGGTTCCTACCTCCTGAATGTATTTGAACTCCGCTCCGTCTAACCATAAGATTTGATCATACCCTTTTTCTTTTGCTTTCTTAGCAGGCAATAAAGAGGCTGCATAGTTACCAGCTGCTTTTGCTTCTCCAACACCTCCTTTGGCTGCACGTACATAATGATCTTCGGCAATTAAACTTACTGGCTTGGAATAGTATGGTCCAACTGGTCCTGTAAAAATGATAAGGCGGTAAGAGTCTGAAGGAGCTACTCCTATAAAACCACTATTGGCAAACATAAAAGGACGAATATATAAAGCAGCCCCATCTACTGATGGTATCCATTCTTTATCTAGCGCCACTAATTTGTGTATCGCTTCTAGGAAGGCATCTTCAGGGAAAGGAGGCATGCAAAGTCGGGCACCGGACTCATTCAATCTACGGGAGTGCATTTCTGGTCTTAAAAATAGTGGGTTTCCTTTATGGTCAACTGAAGCTTTCATCCCTTCAAAAACTGCTTGCCCGTAGTGTAAGGACATGCAAGCAGGATGAATTTCAAAATTTCCAAATGGTACTATTTCCATGTTTCTCCATTCACCATCTTCATAATCAGCGACAAACATATGGTCAGAAAAGGTACGGCCAAAAGGAATATTGTTAAAATCAATGCTAGGTAACCTGGAGTTGTTAACTTTGGTAATTTTTATATTGGTAGTCATAAATAGGTTGTTGTTTGTACAAAAGTACAAAAAAATCTTTTATTTTACAAATGCCACCAATTTAAGCCATTTTTTACCATTTATTCTGAATTTTACCACTTATGGAGAATTTTATTCTGAAAAGTAAGTATTTCAACCAGTCTGTAATCCGACTTCCGGAAAACAAAATTGATCCTGCTTTAGCAACAGGAAGCAACCAAAAAAAGATATTAATCGTCTCATTGGTACAGGCGGAAGGTGAAGTCGTAGATGATGCATTTTTAAAGAAAATATTTGAATCTGTAAAAATTGCCTTAGCCCAGGATGCTACCCTACTTTCTTTCAAACAGGATAAAGCCTTTAACTGGAAAGCGGTAACCCAAGATTTTGAATTTGATCATTTGATTTTCTTTGGACAAAGCCTACAAAACCTAGGGCTGCAATTGGCTTTCAAACGTTATGTGCCATTTGATTTTCAGGGGAAACAAATCTTAGTAGCCGAACCTTTGGATTTGATTGCCACAGACAGAACTAAAAAAGGAGCTTTATGGAATGCTTTAAAAATGGTGTTTCTTGAGGATTGAGGATTGAGGATTGAGGATTGAGGATTGAGGAAAATCGATATGCTAAGCTAATTAACAAACAGTCACTCGTGAAAAAACTTGTATTTGCCACTGGCAACCCAAATAAAGTTAGAGAAGTAAATGAATTGTTAACTAATATTCTCCCTGTAGTGGGAATGCACGAAGTTGGTTGCAATGAAGATCTTCCGGAAACTCAAGACACTTTAGAAGGCAATGCTTTACAGAAGGCTCGTTATCTAAAAGAGCATTACGGTTCTGATTGTTTTTCGGAGGATACGGGTTTGGAAATAGATGCACTCAATGGCGATCCTGGTGTTTACACTGCCCGATATGCGGGGCCTGAAAAAGATAGTGCGGCAAATATGTCAAAGGCTTTAGCAGAGTTGGAGTCTTTTGAAACGAAAGAAGAACGTGGTGCTCAGTTTCGAACGGTCATTGCATTAATTTGGGAAGGAAAAGAGTACCTCTTTGAGGGCATTGCCCGAGGTCACATTTCGACGGAATTATCAGGAACGAAAGGCTTTGGTTATGATCCTATTTTTGTACCGGAAGGATATGATCAGACTTTTGCAAATATCGATTCGGCGGAAAAAAACAAGATCAGCCACCGAGGAAAAGCAGTGAGGAAGTTGATTGATTTCTTTAAAAATTGAGCATAAACCAACGAACAATTAAGTTAATTAACCGCTTATTTTGATATATAACAAACTCATATTTCTATACATTCAGTAAAGAGTTCTAAAATAAATCCGTAATTTCAGCAAACTAATGTGAGTAAACTGAATATTATGATGACCTCAAACCTCAGTACAAAAGCGCTTGCCCCCTCACAGCTGATACAGAGATGTATTGCTGGAACAAGATCGGCACAGGTAGAGCTATATAATGCTTATGCACCTACGATGTTCGGTATTTGTCTTCGTTACGCTAATGACTATCACAGCGCCGAGGATTTATTACAAGAAGGCTTTATAAAAGCCTTTAACAACATCGACAGATACAAAGCACAGGGATCTTTCGAAGGTTGGCTTAAACGTATTTTCATCAATACGGCTATAGAGCAGTATCGTAAGAATAAACGTTTATCTTTTCTGCCTTTGGAAAAAGAGCAACAATTTGCCAGCCACGAAACCAATGCATTGGACAACTTGGCTGTTCAGGACTTATTAAAATTATTACAAAAAACACCCTACGGTTATCGAACCGTTTTCAATTTATATGTCATAGAAGGTTATAACCATAGAGAGATTGCCGAATTGCTAGGCATTAGTGAAGGTACCTCCAAATCTCAACTCGCTAGAGCACGCTCTTTTCTAAAAGAACTGATTCTACAATTAGATTAATGTAATACCAATGAACAAGAATACTAACAAAAATATAGATGAAATCTTCAAAGCACAGTTTGAAGATTTTCAGGTTCCTCCCCCAAGGCAAAATTGGGAAGATTTAGAAAAGTCTATTGATACTGATTTGGATCAACAGTTCAGAGATGGATTACAGCCTCTTCAAGTTACGCCACAAAAAAAGGTATGGGAAAACGTACAAGAAGAATTACCACTACATCCAAAAGCAAAACGCTACATCAGTTGGATGACAAAGATCGCTGCCGTACTCGTAATCGGTATGTTACTTTCTATTTTATCTGACCAACAGAAACAAGGAGAAATTGCACAAAACAATAATAATTCAGAAAAATCAACTTCTGCATCGAAACTAGATATTTCTAATCATCCTTTGAACGGTTCTTTGGAACAAGAAAAAAATACAGCCTTTGTTTATGAAGTTGAAAAAAGTAGCGCTTCCAAAAGACAGGCACAAAAGTACAGCAGGAATGAAGAGGCTGAAATGAAAAACTTACTTCAATTTATTCTAGAGGATGATGAAGATCTTGCCGAGATGTTTGACCCAAAGGTTATCAACGAAAGCCTGAAACCAGTTGAGGTTCTGGAAGAAGAAACGAATTTAGCCAGACTAGAGGCTGCTGCTGATGGAAAAATTGAACTGGAAATAAAAATACCTCTCATTGTTGTAGAAACAGAACAGGAGGCTGCTAACCTAATTCAATTATACGAATCAAGTCACGCACCTGCAAGCAAAGTAGATTAGGCCCTTTCTTCTATTAACAAATGGCAGGTTCGGAACTACATCTCTCTCCTCTTCCTATTATTTACGAAGATGAAAGCCTCATTGCGATCAATAAACCAAGCGGCTTATTGGTACATCGAACGCCAATAAGTGAGGACACCATCTTTGCCTTACAATTACTCCGCGACCAAATCAATCAACGCATCTATCCCGTTCATCGCCTCGACAGAGGAACCAGTGGCGTCTTATTATTTGGAAAAACGAGTAAAGCTGCTGCACAAATTTCTGAGCAATTGCGAAATAATGAAATCCATAAAACCTATTGGGCCATCATAAGAGGTTATGTAAGTCAAGAGGGTCTCATTGATTACGCGCTCAACAATAAAGACAAACCTCACCTTCCTCCAAAAGAATCCATAACAAGATATACCCGACTTGCACAAAGTGAACTGAATTTTTCGGTGAACCGCTACCCTACTTCTCGTTATTCTTTGCTAGCCATTTTTCCAGAAACGGGAAGGAAACATCAAATACGACGACACTTTGCTCACCTAAGACACCCTATTATTGCAGATAAGAAACATGGCGATTGTAAACAGAATAAATATTTTGCGGAAGAATTTGGAATGAAACAAATGTTATTACATGCTAAGGAGTTGAGATGTAAGCATCCTGTTACAGGAGAAGAAATTGTTTTGGAGGCACAATTACCTGAGGTTTTTTCGAGGACTATGGAGTTGTTGAGATTGGAGGTAAGAACATTTTGACTTCTTTTGCTTCCAAGTAGACTTCTCCCTGCAATTCTGACAGAACGTAGCGATTCTAGAAGCGACAAGCTATCATCTTTTTTATGCAGAGATTTCGAGCAAACTTATCCAAAGCCTAAGTAAGTCGAGAAATGTAATTCAATGTCAAGGAGCTAGATTTCTCGATTCCGCTATGCTTCACTCGAAATACAAACATGCTTAGAACTCCTGATCCTTCGATTCGCTATGCTCACTCAGGATGACAGGAGTTCGATTCGTTATGCTCACTCAGGATGACAGGAGTAATTCATGATATTATTTGATACTAACCATTTATTCTTTTAAGTTCATTAACAATACAAAACGAACTCCTCTTTCATTCCGAGGAGTGACTACCTAAAAAAGATCAACAAAGCCCCTACCGCAGTCATCAACAAAATAAACTTGCGATATTGTTGATCCTGAAAATAAGATACCAGCTTTACACCAATCATAAAACCTAGAATAATAGCAGGTATTAATTGCAGATTGAAGTACAAAGTCTCCAGTGTAATGGTCTCCCAAACAAAAACGTGAAAAGGAATTTTAAATAAGTTGATGATAAAAAACAACCAGGCAGCTGTTCCTATAAATTGATCTTTTGGCAGTCTCATGGCCAAGAAAAAGAGATTAGAAAAAGCGCCTGCTAAGTTTCCAACCATAGTTGTGAAGCCTGCTACAAAACCAATACTTCCCGCAAACCACAATTGTGTAGGTACTGTTTTAGACTTTCGTTGATCCCACCAGTACATCAAAATTACAGAACCCAAGATGATAAAAGCCATTCCTTTTTTGAATAAATCTTCTGGAATATCTTTACCGGTATAAACGCCAACCAATACCCCCACAACCATCCAGGGCATTAATCTAACAATATACTTCCACTGACAATGCCGATTGTAATAAATCACAGCAAGAATATCTCCGCCGATAAGAATTGGTAGGATCAGCCCTGTGGATGCCTTACTCCCAAAGGAATAAGCCATCAATGCCACGAAGGCGATGGTAATCCCTTTGATTCCCCCTTTGGATACGCCAATAGCGAGAGCAGAAAGAAGAGCGGCGGCATAGTGCCAGTAAGTAAGTTCGGGCATGAATCAATTGACTTAGGTGATTTTTTCTAAAGATAGAGAAAAGCCAGGAAATCCTTTATGCATTACAAAAACCATTTCGTTGTGAAGCTCACCTGTTACTTTTCATTCATGACTTTATTCTGATGATCAATCGACTCCTCATGAATTGCCTTTAAGAAAGCCTCTATGAAATTACCCCCTAAGCCATGAACCTTTGCTTTTTCTTTGGCAGCTTCCAATAACTCTGCCCATCGTTTGGCTTGCAAGATCGAAATACCATTTTCTTTCTTGTATCGACCGATAGACTCTGCAACCTGCATCCGACGGCCCAAAAGATTTAGGATTTCATCATCCAACACATCAATCTGACTTCGCAAATCAACCAAATCATTTTGCACCTGTCCATTTCCTTCCTTTCGGAGGATGAGTTCGGAAAAGAGTTGTTGGTATTGTGTAGGTGTTATTTGTTGAGCAGCATCAGACCAGGCATTATCCGGATCAATGTGAATTTCCGTCATCAGACCATCATAATTCAAATCGAGGGCTTTTTGAGCAACCGCCTGTAGCGTATCTCTTCTACCACAGATGTGACTGTTGTCGCAAAGTAACATTAGATCAGGGAATTCTTTTTTTAGTTCTATTGGAATTTGCCAACGGGGAATATTTCGGAAAGGTGATTTCCCATAGACAGAGAAACCTCGATGAATTAAGGCGATCTTCGTTATACCAGCTTTATAAATTCGTTCGATGGCTCCCATCCATAATTTGAGATCTGGGTTTATGGGATTTTTAATTAAGACTGGAATGTCAACCCCTTCAACCGCATCTGCAATTTCCTGAACGGAAAAAGGATTGACGGTTGTTCTAGCGCCTAACCACAATACGTCTATATTGTGTTTTAAAGCTAGAAAAACGTGTTGAGTGTTTGCCACCTCCGTAGTTACTTTCATCCCTGTTTCTTGTTTGACTCGCTTGAGCCATTTCAAACCTGGGGTACCAACGCCTTCGAATGAATTGGGACGCGTTCTCGGTTTCCAAATACCAGCGCGGAACAATTCAATTTCCTGTCCGGCCAGTTGGCGTGCCGTTTCCATTACTTGCTCCTCTGTCTCGGCGCTACAAGGGCCAGCGATCAGGAACGGTTTGTTCGGGTATTTTCGATCTAATTGATTTATAGTCATTTTAATTTATTTTATAATCTTCCTAATTTGATTTGACTTTTCTATCATTTTATAAAATTGATCAAAGTCTTTTTTTATCAATAAGCTTCTAAACTTTGAAAGTGTATTAATATGCTCATCCAATACATCTAAAACATTGTCTCTATTCTGTTGAAAAATAGGCACCCACATATCCGGCGAGCTTTTGGCCAAACGAACCGTAGAGCTGAATCCTCCACTCGCTAATTCAAAAATTCGTTTCTCATCTCGTTCCTTTTCCAAAACCGTTAAGGCCAATGCGAAGGAGGTGATGTGTGAAATGTGCGAAACGTAAGCCGTATGCACATCATGTTCTTCTGCGTTCAGGTAAATGACCTGCATTTGCAAACTGGCATATAGTTCATGTACGGTTGCCATTGCTTTTTCTCCACTATTTTCTACGTTGCACAACACCGTGCACTTATTGTCGAATAAATTCGGAATTGCAGCTTCCGGGCCAGAAAATTCCGTACCCGCCATAGGATGTGTGGCCACAAAGTTTTTCCGATTTTGATGATTTTTGATTACCTCAATAATCGCCATCTTAGTGGACCCCACTTCCATAACTGTTTGCTCATTTACCAGATCCAAAATCTTAGGTAATAGTTTTACAATAACATCCATTGGCGTTGCCAGAATGATCAAATCTGATTGTATAACTGCCTCTTCAAGAGAAGCGTCCTCATCTATCAAACGGCGACGATAAGCTTTGTCAATATGCGCTGGATTTTTATCCACTCCGATGATCTTTGTGGCAAAACCATTTTCTTTTAAGCTGATGGCCAAAGAGCCTCCAATCAAACCAATTCCTATTATAGTAACAATCATTTTACAACATGTATATTAGTTACAGAACCTATTTTCTCAATTGCCTCTTCTATTAACCCTATAGAGCTACACAAAGAAATACGAATATACTTTTCTCCTTGAGTCCCGAAAATACCACCTGGTGTTAAGAATACCCCCGCCTTGTACAATAGTTCATCACTCAGCGCATAAGCGTCTTTGTAACGCGCTGGCACTTTTGCCCAGACAAACATTCCAACAGCCTTTGGGTCATAGCTACAGCCTAAATGATCTAACAGTTTGAATGCTTTAAGCTGTCGTTTTTTATATTCCACATTTTGTTTTTCATACCAAGTTTCTGGCAAATTCAGCGCTTCGATCGCAGCCAACTGAATTGGTAAAAACATTCCACTGTCCATGTTTGTTTTAAATTTCAGAACCTCTTTTATATATCGCTGATCGGCAATCATCATCCCCATTCGCCAGCCTGCCATATTATGAGATTTACTTAGAGAATTTAATTCGACCGCCACTTCTTTTGCTCCCTCAATAGACAAAAGACTTATTTGATTTTCGTTTAAAATAAAGGCGTAAGGATTGTCATTAACCAAAAGGATTTTATGTTGTTTTGCGAAAGCGATTAATTCTTTAAAAAAAGATTTGTCCGCTTGTGCTCCAGTAGGCATGTGAGGATAATTGAGCCACATGATTTTCACTTTTTCTAAGTTCCGTTTTGCCAATTCTTTTAAATCAGGTAACCAATTATTTTCAGCAGATAATGGATAGGAAATAGTAGAAGCTCCTGCCAACTTTGATGCGGAGGTATAAGTCGGGTAGCCAGGATTTGGAATAAGTACCTCATCTCCCTCTTCTAAAAATGTCATGGACAAATGCATAATCCCTTCTTTAGAACCGATCAAGGGAAGAACCTCAGTATTGGAATTTAATGCTACTTTGAAATATTTGTTATACCATTCTGCAAAAGCTTTTCTCAAATCTGGATGACCCAAATAGCTTTGGTAAGCATGTTGTTTTGGGTTCTCAGCTTCTTCTTTTAATCTATTGACCACAGAAGGAGCTGGAGGCAAATCGGGACTGCCAATACCAAGATTGAGGATATGTTTCCCTTCGCTACGCAGTTGAGCAATCTCTTTTAACTTTCGTGAAAAGTAATACTCTTGGATTTCCTTTATTCTACTAGCTGTCTGAATTATCATCTTTCTTTTTTCTAATTATAAAATATTTAAGCGGGTCGATAAGGGTTGATAAGGTTTTCCCACTTTTGTACCTGCGTAATTAGACGCGTATTAAGAGCCCCTCATCTGCCCTCATCCGCCCTTATCTACCCTCACAAACCTACCCTCACACCATATCAACTTTCATAATAAGCTCCACTCTGATAATGCCCCAAAACTTTCAAATCAGTAGTCATATTCCCAAGTGCTTTCAAAGTATCATCCAGGCCATTTCCTTCTTGTACAAAATCTATAAAAAATATATATTGCCATTCTTTCCCTACTAAAGGAACCGATTGAATCTTTGTCAAATTAGCACCTGCAACAGCCAGTTGTGTTAAAACCACGGCCAAACTTCCTGTCTTATGAGGTAGTGAAAAGCTAACAGAAACTTTGTTTGCAACCGTACTGTTATGCTTATTCCTATGAAGGATTAGAAATCGAGTAAAATTCTGCTTATTGTCTTCAATTCCTTTTGCTAAAACATCCATTTCATATAAATCAGCAGCGGCAGCACTAGCAATAGCCGCAACTCCTTTTAGATTTTTATCCAGAATATTTTTAGCACTTAAAGCAGTGTCGGCGGATTCTTTGAGTTGTATATGTGGGTATTGTTTGAAAAACTCGTGGCATTGAGCAATAGCTACCGGGTGCGAGTGCACCTCTTTGATTTCTGAAATATCACTGCCTGGTAAGGCCATTAAGTTATGTCGGATCCGCAGGAATACCTCCCCACTGATCGTTAAAGGGGAAGCATTCAACAATCGGTAATTTCCTAGAATCGAGCCCGCAATGCTATTCTCAATAGCCATAATGCCCCCTTCTGACAAAGTCGGGTTAGCAACCGTTTTGATTAAATCCGGAAAAGTCAAAACGGGGATAATTTCAAGCCCTGCAGCAGGGAAATAATTTCGAGCCGCTATTTCGTGGTAGGCTCCTGGCCCTCCTTGAATTGCTATTCTATTCATAAAGTAAGATTTAAGCCTCTTTTTCACTTCCAAGCATTAAAAAAGGAGTTCCTTTTGAGAACTCCTTTTTTATGATCAGATCATATTAAATAACAAGAGGACTCTTTTCATGGATTACCCATAAAAAAATAATAAAAGCTAAAATAGTTATTTGATGATGTATACTGAACCATAGTTAAATTGTATGAATGTCAAAGCTAAGCTATTGAGACATAGGAAGCAATTAAAATTGAAATCTTTTAAGAAAAAAGTTTTATTCAGCGTTAAATTGCTGTAAAATAGCCAAGGCCTTCCATTGGATATAAGAAACAAAATTTTACCTTTGGAATTGTTCAAATTATTACCAGAAACGTACTGACAACCATTTAAATTATGAATAAAGTATATAAGAACGCGGCGGAAGCCATTAATGGAATTACAGATAGCATGACCCTTATGTTGGGTGGTTTTGGTCTCTGTGGTATTCCTGAAAACTGCATCTCTGCATTGGTAGATGCCGGAGTAACAGATCTCACTTGTATTTCTAACAATGCTGGTGTAGATGATTTTGGACTAGGTTTGCTTTTGCAAAAACGACAAATTCGTAAAATGATTTCTTCTTACGTTGGGGAGAACGATGAGTTTGAGCGGCAGATGTTGAGTGGAGAGTTGGAGGTTGATTTGATTCCACAGGGTTCTTTAGCTGCACGTTGTCAGGCTGGAGGTTCTGGTGTTCCTGCCTTTTTCACGCCAGCTGGTTACGGAACTGAAGTGGCAGAAGGCAAAGAAGTTCGATACTTCAATGGTAAGCCACATATTTTAGAACATGCACTTAAGGGAGACTTCGCTATTGTAAAGGCATGGAAAGGAGATCACTTGGGAAACCTGGTTTATAAAGGTACCGCAAGAAATTTCAACCCTTTAATGGCCATGGCTGGAAAGATCACCATTGCGGAGGTAGAACATTTGGTGGAACCAGGAGAATTAGATCCGAACCATATTCATACACCAGGTATTTTTGTACAACGAATTATTCAGGGAACTGGATATGAGAAGCGAATCGAACAAAGAACTGTTCGTACAAAATAAGACCTAAAGACCTAGTCCATTTATAACAATAAAAATACAATCATGTTAGATAAAAAAGGAATTGCAAAAAGAATAGCTCAGGAATTACAAGATGGTTGGTACGTCAATCTTGGTATCGGTATCCCAACCTTGATTGCCAACTATGTACCCGACGGCATCAACGTCGAATTTCAATCGGAAAATGGAATCTTAGGAATGGGGCCTTTCCCTTATGAAGGTGAAGAAGATGCTGATTGGATCAATGCAGGAAAGCAAACCATAACTGCCATGCCTGGTGCGGCAATTTTTGACTCTGCTACTTCTTTTGCGATGATTAGAGGCCAGCATATTCAATTGACGGTATTGGGTGCTATGGAGGTCGCTGACAATGGAGACATTGCCAACTGGAAAATTCCGGGTCGAATGGTGAAAGGAATGGGAGGCGCAATGGATCTTGTGGCTTCCGCTGATAATATTATCGTAGCCATGATGCATACCAATAAAAGAGGAAAATCTAAATTGTTGAAGGGTTGTACATTACCACTTACTGGAGTGAAATGTGTGAAAAAAGTAGTAACCAATTTGGCCGTCATGGATGTTACTCCTGATGGTTTTAAATTGCTGGAAAGAGCGCCGGGAGTGACAGTAGAGGAAATTCAGGCGGCTACAGAAGGGAGGTTGATCGTAGATGGGGACATTCCGGAAATGACCGTTTAGAAAATAAAGTTTAATACATCCCTAAAGCCAACAAATTAGAAAAGTAAAAAATTACAATGTCGATCCAACAACTAGCCACTACCATTGATCAAGCTGCACATCAAGCTAAAGCCATTCCTCAACTCAGTCTACAACATAACTTTTCCGAAACGGAAGCTTACGCCGTTCAAGCTGCTTCCATGCAGCATAGATACGAGCGAGGGGAAAAACTCATTGGTTTAAAAATGGGCTTCACCAGTAAAGCAAAGATGGAACAAATGGGAGTCCATGACATGATTTGGGGACGTTTGACAGATGCGATGTATTTTGAAAATGGAAGCCGTTTTTACATGAATAAAATGATCCATCCGAGGGCAGAACCTGAAATTTGCTTTCGAGTGAAGAAGGCTATAAACCATGAGTTGTCTCTGGAAGAGGCTATTGATTATGTGGATGGCATAGCAGGTGCAATTGAAATTATTGATTCCAGATATGAGAATTTCAAGTTTTCACTAGAGGATGTCATTGCGGATAATTGTTCTTCTGCTGGCTTTGTCGTCGGAGATTGGAAAGAACCAATGGCTAACCTGAAAGATCTTAACATCAGTTTGAGTATCGACGGAAAGCGAGTGCATGAAGGATCTTCGAATGCCATTTTGGGAAATCCGTGGGAAGCATTTGTTGCGGCGACAAGATTGGCTGCTAAATATGAGCAAGAGATTCCTGCTGGTTTTTATATCATGGCAGGGGCGGCTACTCCCGCTGTTTATCTGAAAGAAGGTCAGTTTGTTTATACGGAAGTTGAAGGTTTCGATAATATTGGTATTTCTGTCTTTTGACCAATTTAAACTAAGACTCATGCAAATCTTAATACTAGAAGACGAGTTACCTGCTTACCACAAACTTTTGGGTTTTGTTCAATCAGAAATTCAGGATTCTAATGTGCAATGGGCCCGATCAGTGGAAGAAGCAAAGCTATTATTAGCATCTGACAAAAGCCCTGACTTGATATTTTCTGATATTGAATTATTGGATGGTGTTTCTTTTGAAGTGTTTGAAGAAGTGAAGGTCGACTGTCCTATTATTTTTTGTACAGGCTTTGATCAATATGTATTAAAAGCTTTTCAAACAAATGGCATTGCTTATCTGCTGAAGCCATATACTTTGGCTGATTTTCAAGAAGCTTACACGAAATACAAAACACTTTTTGTAAAAGAAGAAGCCAAAAACAATATTGACCAAAAGGTAATCAAAGAATTAAAAGCCATTCTACATTCCGACAAAAAGGCCTATAAACAACGCTTCACTTTCAAAAAGAAAGATGGGATTAAGATCATTGATACTAAGGACATTGCTTGCTTTGAAGCCAACGGAGATTTTGCCATGGCAGTAGATGAGAAAGGGCATCGCTACTCTTTAAACTTTACGCTTTCTGACTTAGCTGCAAAGGTAGACCCTGGTTTATTCTTCAGAATAAACCGGAGTCAAATGATTAACATTAACTTTATTGATAAGATTGAAAGTCATTTTAAAAATCGGCTATCCGTAAAAATGACTTATGGAGGAGAAGCCCTAATTAGCAGTGGAGGAAAGACGCCCGATTTTAGAAAATGGCTGGACAGTTGATAAAGTCGATCACAAATTACTTCTGATCCTTAGAAGTAACCGGAAGCTCTTCCTGCTCTGTGTTTCGAACTAAAGACGTTTCATTAGAAACCGTAAAATCTTCTGGTACCAAAATACGAACTTTGATAAATTCGTAACACTCTCCTTCTTTTGTTTTCAACGATTTTCGAACTTTATCTTTTGATACCATTGCGAAAGAGGTTTCATTGCTTATGTTTCCCTCAATTTCGTATCTCCCTTGCTCTACAAAGAAACGAAGGATACTTGGTGTGGCATCGTAAAGCTGAATGTGGGTCTCCGTTAAAATGGTATTACCTGCCCACTTTTCGATTTCGTATTCGCCATAAAGATCCAGAGAAATGGAATTGACCTCTTCAATCTCGAAAGATTGGTGAAGAATTTTTTGAAGCTGTGCATTTGCATTAAGCGCAAAAAACAGAAAGGACATTAGGAGGGGAATCAACTTTTTCATAGGTGTAAATTTTGTTCATGTTTTGTTTTCGGCTTAAAATAAGGTCCTAAAGTATGAATGATTTATCAATCAAAATTTAGTCTCTTTTATATTTGCCGATTGTCGATATCCCGTTGTGAGTAAACGAAAAAATTAACCCACATAAGATACTCGCAAGATAAAGCAAATTGCTCAATATAAAAAGAGGTAACATATAGAAATATGCTACCTCTTTTACGGTAATTATGGGATAGTTATTATAATGCAGATGAATTTTCTTCAACAATTTCAAGGGTTGTAGACGAAATGTCCGATAATTGAACAGAAACGCTCTCTGGAGCATAAATGGTGTAGCTAAGGTTTTCTTTCAACAATTGACCTCTCAGCTTCACTTCCTTCTCTAGAGCCGGTGCATTAATCACTAAGCCATCTTCTCCTTCAGTGGAATTTAGGTTGTAGCGTCCCGCAACGATAAGAGATTTCAAAATCGCATCTGAGACATTCTCAACATTGATGTTAATCTGAACACGTACCAAGTCATTATTCCAATGTTGAACATCTACATCGCCTTCCAAATCAAGGACTAAAGAGCTATTGCCTTTTAGGTTAAAAGATTTGACAAGGGTACGCTCCGCTGACTGAGCAAAAATGGTAAGGCACATAGCCATACACAAAAATAAACTGATTGGGGCTTTTAAATTTTTCATAGTAACGCAGTTTTAGTTAAACGTTTCAGCCAAATAAACTGTAAACGTTTTTGTTGTTAGTAATTTAGAGGTTTTATATCGCAAATACAATGATTTGCATTTTTTTATTTCGTATTAACTGAAACTTTCCTAATTTTAACTAAATCGAAAAGCATTTTTTCCAAATCTTGTAACGCAAGCATATTTGCACCATCTGATTTGGCGACAGCTGGGTTTGGATGTGTTTCAATAAACAAGCCATCTACTCCTACTGCAATTCCTGCCTTGGCAATTGTCGCAATCATTTGGGGTTGGCCACCCGTTACCCCACTGCTTTGATTTGGTCGCTGCAAGGAGTGCGTACAATCTAAGATAACATCCGCACCAAAAGATTGCATTACTGGTATGCCTCGGTAGTCTACTATTAAGTCTTGATAGCCAAAAGTAGTTCCCCGTTCCGTCAATAAAACATTTGAATTTCCGGATTCTACCACCTTAGTATAGGCATGCTGCATCGCTTCTGCGTTCAGAAACTGTCCTTTTTTGATATTGATCACTTTTCCGGTCTTCGCCGCTGCCTGTAAAAGGCTTGTCTGTCGACATAAAAAAGCGGGTATTTGTAAAATGTCTACATATTCTGCAGCCATTCCCGCTTCCTCATCACTGTGAATATCTGTAGTCACAGGAATATCAAACCGCTCTCCTACTGCTTTTAAAATCTTCAACGCTTTTTCATCTCCAATCCCCGTGAAAGAATCCAATCTTGTTCGATTAGCCTTTCTGTATGACCCCTTAAAAACAAAGGGAATCTCTAGTCGCTGACAGATGCCTTGAACCTTTTCTGCAATCTCAAAAGCCATTTCTTCTCCCTCAATGGCACAGGGGCCAGCGATGAGTAGAAAGTTCTTACTTTCTAGGTTTTTGAGTTTTGGAATTGATTCAATCATTAGGTCTTTGTTTGGTCCGTGTGTACTTTGTTAAATGATACTCTTTTGTACTTACTATTGGGTTATCAGAAGTTGTTATTATTATAACGCAAATGTATGTCTAATCGTTGGGTCTACCTAGCTCTTTTTCAAAATTTTATTTTAAATTAACATAAAACAACGATTAATTTCCATTTTTTATTTTGTCGATTTTAAATTAACGATATTATGTAACAGGAAAATGAATTTTCCTGTTTATCTGTGTGGTGCCTGTTTTTAAGGCAGAATAAGGTTCGTTTTTGCGTTTTTTTGAGGTTTTGTTTTTGTTAACATGAGCTTCTATATATAGTACCCTTTTAGTTGGGGTTTCGTCCCATGAGTGGGTGTTTTTTTGTTGCTGCCTCCTGCTGGCCCTCCCTGCTGCTCAGGCGCTTCTGCTCACACCTCCTGCTCTGCTCCCCGAGCTGCGGCTCGGGGTAAATGATGGTTCGACTCCTCCAGAGTCTTGCGTGCCTAATGCGGGGATTTTGGAGGAGTTATGTCTGCAATATATACCCCAGATTGAAATCCCAACCGACAGAAATCAATCAAGGTATTCCTCTTTGTAAGGGATCTTGTGTTCCTTTAGTAGCCGGATTAGCTCTTCTCGATAGCTTTCTCTTTTTTCGAAGAAATGGCGATGGTGTTCCTCTTGGCGTCTGACATAATTGATCAAGTTTCGCTTTGCTTCTTGTGAATAGGTAAAAGCTGAATAACCGTTTTGCCAGCCTTTCCATCTCTTGAACAGGTTTTCCTTCTTGATGAATTGATTTGCAGAGAGCTTTATATCTTTTACCAAACTGGCTAACGAAACTGCAGGATGAAGATGAGCTACAATATGAATGTGGTCCTCTACCCCATTTATTTGATAAGCATGACAGCGTTTGTTTTCCAAGACTTTGACTAAATAAACAAATAGCCTTCCTCGAGTCTCTTTATCCATTGTCCATTCGCGGAGATAGGTGGCGAATACAATTTGGTAAAGGATTTGGGTATATGTGCTTGGCATTTGAAATGAATTGCAGGTTTAGAAATTGTTTTGATACGCCTTTGTTTATGTTAAATACTACGACGTGCCTTCACTAATAAGATGCAGAAAGGGAGAAATTCCATAAATTTTTTGGGCGTTATTTTTACATTTTTTATTTTACAAACTGTAAATAACTGTTTATCAGATTATTATAATGAGATATTTTTCTGCTTTTTTTCTTTGAAAAAAATGTTTTTTCCTCCTATCCCCGGGTTTCAACCCGGGGCGAATAGAGGTTTGACTCCTCCATAGTCTTGCGAGCATAACGCAAAACTCTGGAGGAGTCGAACCATCATTTGCCCC
>CAZDTI010000162.1:0-17442 GCA_964508085.1 uncultured Saprospiraceae bacterium
CAGGGGTGCTGCCATTAACATCGCTATAAGCAAAAGGGCCAGAGTATGTTGAAGTACCATTAATAGAGCTAGGAGAAGCATTACTACAAAGTACGTCCACCCAAGCAATACCTCCTAAACCAGCTGGGGCGATATCAACGAGGTGAGCCAGTTCCATTGTTGTTCCGTTCCATGATGGGCCAATTTCGTTTCCATAATCAATAAGTAAGTCACGTGAATCTAATTCAGTATAAGTATCCGCAGTAGTATTAATAATGATACTTCCTATAGAAGCATAGATGTTTTCATTTCGATAAACCGTTGCTACATGATACATTAGGTTTTCTATGTAAGTAGTGGCTAAAGCAATCGTTCCTCCGAGTGACGTGTAAGCTCTGTTGGAAACCATGAATTCAATTTCTAACTCTTTGCACGTATTGTAAACGGATCGGGAGTTTGCCATTTCTGGCTCCAATGGTTTTACACGCATAGTCTCTGTATCAGTGGCACAATCTAGACCTCGCTCTTCGTATCTATCTCTTTCTCTAAAAAGTAAATAATTACTATTTTGAAAACCAGCATCGTTTGGATCAAGTGCTAAAGTAACATCGCCATCGCTATCTGTTGAGATGATTATGTTCACACGATCGTGTCCCAAAGCAAACGACACCAAAGAATTATCATCTCCCTGAACAACTCCTCTGTAATACAACATATGGTTGTCCACTTCAACTTCGGTTAGACGATCATCTTCCCTTTCGTAAACGGCAAAGTCAGTCCCGAAAATTTCTCTTTTTGCCAATTCCAAAACAATGTTGTTGTTGTCAAACCCCGGGACGGTTAATGTCAATCCATCGTTAGCTTCGTTGTAAAGGCTAGCGATGTCTTGCTGTGCCAAAGAAAGGTAAATGATTTCATCGACAAAGTTAGAATATTCTGGTCTGTTGAGCGAAGTCGTTTTTTCAAAAAGACTAACCGCTTTTAATTCTCCCTGTTGCTTTTGATAATTAATATCAGATTGTAACTGATTTTGAGCGTTTGTGAAAACAGAACTGCAAAGTAGCGTCATCAAAACAATTACTGTTCTTAAAAGGTTACTGTTCATTTTTGTGTTTTTAGAATGCTCTTTTAGGAGTTAAAAGAACCTCTTGTTAGAAATAAAGATTGATAAAACCTTCGTAAGTAGAGCGATAGTAGTTTTAAAACAAAATGATTTCTTAGGGTTGACAACAGGCCTCTAGAATTAAAGGATTAATTTATCGCAATGAAAAATTGTTGTCGATAAATGTTAAGAAAGTAGTTAAATTGTACCATTGAAGATAGTACAAATATACGTAAAATTATATGTATATTTTAATATTACGTAGATGCTTGTTAGAATTTTTAATCATTAAATAGCTATTAGCTCTATAAAGAAAGGATCGATGTTGGATGAAAAATAAAGCCGAATAAGAATGTCATTATTCAGATTGTTCAAGGTTTGCAGGATATTTAATTCCTGTTGGCCAACAAAAAAAGGGACGAGCATAAAAGCCCGTCCCCAACATTCGATCTGTCTAATATATTTTAACCTTTTCCAAAAGGTTTTAAGCATGGCAGCATAAATACTACGGTTTTTTATAGGCCATTTTTAATTTTATACTTTATCTGGAAAATACTCATTATACTAAGGCATAACTCCGTTTTTCCAAATTCGTCTAAAATCAAAACTGTCTCTCTAAAAATACCGAATTACTTATTCTACCATGCTTAGTTCTTCACAAAACGCTGTGTCATTTGTTCCGCTCCATTCCAGATACGAAGGAAATAAATACCATCTTCCAATCGGCTTACATCTATCGGGGCCTTCAAATTCCGGTTGCTTTCTGCTGTAAAATTTTCCTCCAAAACTATTCGACCTTGCACGTTAATGATTGTGATTAAAGTTTCTGCATCCTGAGTTAGTTGAGCATCTACGTTCAATACTTCCTTCACCGGATTTGGGAAAAGGGTTATGCTGCTTTCTCTGCGTTGGTCAAAAGTGAAGATTACTGGCTCTCCTACTTTCCCAACCTTAGCTCCAGAAGAACGACTGTCCGTTGAAGCTCCTGTTAAGGAAGTGCTACCGCCAATACTAATACTGTAATCTTCTACTTCTCCATAAGTGAAACTTTCACAGGGCGTTGCGAAACTTCCCCATTTCATACTTACTCTCATTCGAGTTGCGCCCGATGTAGCCGTTGCTGGAATCGTAAAGTTGCCGGAGACTGTTGCATTACCTGAACCCGTAAAAACAGTCTCATTCGCATCATCAAAATCTCCATCTTGATTATAGTCAATCCAAATACTCCAGTTTTCTGTGTAAGTGGTATTTGCAAAACCTGGAGTTAAATTCACAGATACCGTTTGACCTGAACTAGCCGTTGTACTCAGGTTGGTGAAGTCTGCATAACCATTGTTATTTCCAGAAGTATTATTGATGGTACCGATGGCTACCGCTTCGATGTATTCGTAATTTTGGTTAGTTCCCTCAGAGCCACAATAGATTAATTGTCCGAAGCAGAAGTTAGAAGATTCCTGAGAATCAAAGTTGCCACCCGATGCTAAAATGTTGCCATTAGCATCAACTAAAGAATAACTACCGTTACCATATCCACAGCAAATTCCATCGCCATAAGAATCAAAAATGGTAAAGTCATAACAACCGTCTGCTAAACAGAAAACTTCAGTGATGGTTGCTCCTACTTGGCCCGGATAAGTTCCTCCACTATACAGGACGTTTCCTGCATCATTTGCTAATTCCCAAGTCGTTTCGCCAGGATAGTTGTCTAGGTTTAAGTTTAAGGTTACTTCGTTTTCCGTACATCCTGCAACTGGAGTTCCTACACAATTACAATTTGCATCAATGATGTCGCCAGTTGTATTTGGATTGTTATCATCACAAGTGGCTCCAATGTAAATGTTAGCATTACTGTCATCACAATCCGTGTTGTCCGTAACATAACCGGCTGGCATAGTACAAGCCTCTGTGCTATTATTCGCGTCTCCAAAACCATCACCATCATTATCAGCGTAGTAAGTCGTAGTAAGGCCTTCGTCAGTTAGGCCGTTACAGTTGTTGTCCAAGTCATCGCACAATTCAGGTGCACCTGGGTAGACCGTGTTATTTGAATCGTCGCAATCGGTGTTGTCATTCACATAACCGGCTGGAGCAGAACAGGCTTCAATACTTGTATCGGTATCTCCAAAATTATCACCATCTACATCTGCATAGTAAGTAGAAGTAGCACCTTCATCAGTTAGGCCGTTACAATTGTTGTCCAGCTCATCACACAATTCAGGGGCACCTGGGTAAATGGTATTGTTGGTATCATCACAATCGGTGTTGTTGCTCACATAGCCAGCTGGAGCGGTACAAGCTACCGTGCTTGTATTGTTATCTCCAAAGCCATCACCATCTACATCTGCATAAAAGGTAGAACCAGCTCCAGCAAGAACATCGACATTCGCAGTGGCTGAAGTGGAACCATCATTCACCGTTACCACATAGTTGCCTGGTGCTAAACCAGTGATCGTCATCGTCGATCCTCCATTACTCCAAGCGTAAGTATAACTACCCGTACCACCAGAGGCAGAAGCCGTTGCTGTACCATCATTCAAACCAAGACAAGTTTCGTCTGTAGCCGTAGCACTAACTGCTAATGGACTGGAAGATCCAAAACAGAAATTCGTTGTTTCGGAACTGGCAAAAGCACCACCGGACGCCAGTACATTCCCTGCTCCATCCATAACAGAATAGGAACCAGTACCATAAGCACAACAGATTCCATCACCATAAGAATCAAAAATAGTAAAGTCATAACAACCATCAACTATACATTTGACTATGGAAATAGAAGAGCCATCAGGGGCATTTGGATAGGTACCTCCTGATGCGATAACTGTAGCATTCGCATCGGTTAATTGCCAACTGGTTTCTTCTGGATAGTTGTCAAAAGTGATATTGATGTAGAGGTCATTTTCGGTACAACCTGTTTGACAAGGAGGACAAGATGATCCTCCACAATCAACGCCTTGCTCGTCGCCGTTTTGAATGCCATCATCACAAGTAGGTCCTGCACATCCGGACAAACAATTTGCATTAGCAATGGTATTCAACAAAACAGCTTGTGGTTGAGGACCAAAGCCCTGCGTAAAATCTATACCTGTAGTGGTGTGACAATAACTCATAATTGTTCCTCCACCAGCAGGGCTTCCAGGTAAAGAACAGCTTCCTTCTACAAAACCGGCGCAGCCATCTATGGCTGTTCCATTGCCATTCCAAACACAAGCATGGGTATGACGAGAACCAATGAGATGCCCCATTTCGTGAGTTATCACCATAATGGTGTAGGAATAAGCCGGCACTTGTGCATAGCTGGAACCAATGCTACTAAAGCATTTACTATTATCCGGATTGGAATTACAGATTCCTGAAAAACCAGCAGCGATACCACCACTTGCTTGGTAAGAAACCAAGTGACTTAAATCTCCATTGAAAGTTCCAGTATTCGACTGATAAGAACTAAGCATTGCAGAAGAACTACTACCGGAATAAGGCGCTGGAGTATCCCAGGCTAAAATTTCGGAAACGGACATCGATATATTATCATTTGCATAAAGGGTAATGACTTGGTTCATTGCACCAGTAATATAGTTGGTCGCTGGAACAGTCCCCCCTTTTTGGGTGACAATATCGTCATCAATTTCGAAGTATACCCGAACACAGTCACCAACGGCACGGCTCATATCAAAAGTCAATTCTTCATCTCGGTAAGCAAAGCCATCGTCTTCCATGGAACAATCCAGCGTAGACGGATTTGTTAAGTCGTTATCATTATAAATGATGTGTCTGTTTGTTCGATCATTTTCCAATTTTCCAATGACAAAATTACCTCTTGGCGAACTGATCATGCCGATAATTTCGTTTTCGAAAATGGAAATGGCTACTAAAGTATTTGCTTCGTCTTTTAGTGTACCGGTATAATACAAACCAGGGGTGTACGGGATTATTTCATCAGGGTTCGAAGCTTGACGCAAAATGAAATCTGGTGTAAGTACTTTGTTGCGCACTAGGTTGAGGTCTACATTTTTCTGCTTAGTTAGCGGAATAGAAATCGTTAACGCATCTGGATTTTCGCTTCTTAAATTTCGGATGGCGTCTAGGTCAAGATCTAAAAGTAGACCGTCTTGTAGTTCTGTTTTTGAGACTCCCTGGCTACGCAAATCAGCTCGCGAAGTATTAAACAGGGTATGTTTTTGAAGTGCTCTTTTAGTTTTAGCTTTTTCAACTTTATTAAAAACGGGGTGGATATTTGCTCCTTTTTGAGCGAAGATGGTTGTGGTGAAAACACTGAATAGGAGGATCAGTGCAGTTGAAATTCTAATCATTTCTTTGAGTTTTGAATCGTTAGATAATGGGTTTTAAATATAAGGCTCCATGCGAGTAGCATGAGCAAAAGTCGTTTACCAATAAGGAATTCTTACGTAGTCTGTAGTTGCCCTCAGTGCATAGTTGTCTTAGTGTGCACGGAAAGAAACACGATGATATGTTCTATGGAAAGTAGATATAAAAAGCTATTTGCTTTAAGGGGAAGTTCTATGGGAAGCAGATTATGCTTGTCGTACAAATGTGCATTATTATAAATTGAAAAACTAATTTATTTTATTTGCATTTGGATGGTTTCAGTGAATTTTCGC
The DNA here is from genome assembly GCA_964508085.1 of uncultured Saprospiraceae bacterium. Taxonomy (GTDB): domain Bacteria; phylum Bacteroidota; class Bacteroidia; order Chitinophagales; family Saprospiraceae; genus CALGLS01. The sequence continues at coordinate 5,698 of CAZDTI010000162.1, forward strand.
TAAGGAGTTTGATCTATTTATTTGGCTGCCAATAGATTAGGGGAAGACTGCTTGTTTTTTTACGCTATTACAGATTTTGTTATTTGTCTGGATGGTCATGTTGTTTGAAGTGTTCCAGTCCAGAAAGCGTACATTGTTTTTATAAAAAAAGAAGAAAGAACTTGGGCGGAGTGGATACTAAAATTAGGAGAAGGTAATTACCAAAAAACGATTTCGGTGTTATCGATATGACGAGTTCAAAAATAGCCTCAGTCAAAATTTATCCTTATTTTTGACCAATCACATAACTTTTTTTATCTTTGATCTATTCCCCTCCTACAAGTAACTAAACTTGTTTGTTTGGCAATCACGTCTTTCTTTCTGTTACTATACACCACGAATTCAAACTTTCACACAATCTTACCCTGCTTTTGGCACACAACCAAATTCAGACACCACTACTATTTCTTCCTGTTAACTAAATAATATTTACTTATGAAAAACGTAAACTACACCTTCCTGCTTTTAGTAGGCTTACTAATGGCTCCTTATTTCGGCCAAAGTCAAAATGATTGTGCCAATAATTTATTACCCAATCCTGATTTTGAAAACGCTGATCCACTAAGTGGCTGGAGCACCAACCTGGGAACAGCTATGACCACGGACGATGCAGCAGAAGGCAATAATGCAGCTGTACTTACGGGTTACGCACAAGCACAAATTTCAGAAACTCTTCCCGGAGTGGCTAACAAAAGATATACCTTCACTGCAATGGCAAAGGTGGAGGGAGACATACTCATTGAAGGACAATTGATAATTAAATTTTTGACTTCCAGTTATCAGCCCATAGGTTTTGCTGTTTCTACCCGAATGAAATTGGGTAATGGTTATGAGCAGTACTCGGTGAAAGATATTTCTCCAGCAAATACCACTTATGTACAGGTTGCTTTTTATAAAAGGTTCGGAAATGGAGCCGTTTATGTTGATGATGCCTGTCTGACCAGTAGTGATAATTTAAGCAATTGTGATCCGGCCATCGATGCTCCTCAGTTTGTGCGGTGCCCGGGAGCCATTACTTACTATACCGAAGGGACTAGCGCAGCTGTTACCTGGGGCGTTGGTGGTTATACTTGTCAGAGTGGAGATGTAAATACGGACAGTCATGATTCTGGTGATATTTTTCCATTGGGAACCACGACGGTTACACTGACCAGAACGAATTTCCTCGGGCTGTCCAACACCTGTGCTTTCGATGTTACTGTTATTCAGATTGATCCGCTTGATTGTTCTAACAATATGCTTTCAAACGGCGGCTTTGAAAATGGGTTTGACAGTTGGGATGGTAATATAAATAACTTTAGTACACTAATTCCAGCATCAAATAGTGGAAACAATGCCGCTTACCTTGGCGCAAGCAGTCTGACAGAATTGTCTCAAACGGTGGCTGCTACGCCCGGAAAAAAATATACCCTTCAGGGCTTTTCCAAAAAAATCGGAGACGTAGGGGTGAAGGCTGGTGTGGCCTTTACATTCTATGATGATCAAATGCAATTTTTAAAGGCTTCTAATATGGACTTCTACAATGTTAGTGCTTTTTCTGTTGTTGACTATCTACCCATTCGATGGCAGGATACTGCACCTTCGGGTACGGCATTCCTGAAAGTATCGGTTCAAAAACAATCCGGAGCAGGATATTTTACTATTGATGACTTGTGTTTGAATTCGGAGGACAACGTAACTCCACCACCACCTCCTCCTGGAACTTGCTTTAATAATCTATTGACGAATGCGGATTTTGAAGAGAATAGTAATTTTTTGGTGCAGTGGACTGCTACGATTCCGGGATCCTTTAGTGTTTCCAACGATGCCAATTCTGGAGATAATGCGGCTCGTCTCGGTGGGATCGCGTACGCCAAACTCATTCAAACCGTACCAGCTGTTCCAGGCGAAAAATTTACTTTAAGCGCGCAAGTAAAGGCCATTACTAGTAATTATTTGATCCGCTTGAGATTTCGGAATGCTCAGGGTTTTCAACTCAGCACTTACCAGGATAGTGAACCTTATACAGGAGAATATCAGGAAGTGACGCTGACCACAGGTGAGGCGCCTTCGAATGCAGCTACGGTCTCCGTGGAACTTATTAAGTTGCCTAATTTGGGAGAAGTGTTGATTGATGATGTTTGTCTGACCAAGGAGTCCACCGTTGATCCTTGTAGCCCGGATGTTACACCGCCCAGTCTTTCCGGTTGCCCCTTTAATATTACAGTGAATACAGCCGGTGGTGGAACAGTGGTCGGTGGTTGGGATATCCCTACGGCAACAGATTTTTGTTCTGCTGTAAGCCTGAGTAGTAACTACAATTCTGGTGATTTTTTTGAACCAGGTTCAACTACCGTGGTGTACACTGCCACTGACGATGCTGGGAATACGAGCACTTGTTCCTTTGTAGTTGCAGTTGTAGAATCAACTGGGAATACTTGCGTAAATAATTTGTTAGAAAATCCCGGATTTGAAGCAGATGACAATGTCGTTACCGATTGGGATCTTTCGGGGGCTGCGATGTTTACCCTTTCCGGGGATGCCTTTTCTGGGAACAATGCACTTGAGATAAGTGGGAGTTCTTATGGTAGAATAGAGCAGTCTTTTCCAGTAACTCAAGGAGAAGTCTTCAACCTCTCTGCAATGATAAAGTCAAACTTTGGAGACTATTATCTACGAATAAAACAAAGAGATGCTTCTGGAGGGTTTTTATTTACTCGCTTGCTAAATCCAATTTCAGAGGGGGAGTATGAAGAACATACGCTGTCTGTCACTGCCGTTGAAAATGCAGCTACAATCATTGTTTCCTTTATTAAGCAGCCCGGATCACTTCCTGTCTTGGTCGATGATTTTTGTTTTACTAAGGAGTCAACGGTCGACCCTTGTAACCCAGACATTACCCCACCTGTTATCTCGAACTGTCCTTCTGATATTGAGGTATTCAGCCTTGGAGGTGGGGCAGTAGTTGCTACTTGGGATGTGCCTACAGCAACGGATCTTTGCTCTGCTGTAAGCCTCAGCAGTAGCCACAATCCTGGAGAACTCTTTTCCCCTGGTACGACTACTGTTATGTACACTGCGACTGATGATGCAGGGAATACCAGTACTTGTACTTTTATTATTTTTGTTTTACCTACCCCTAACAATAGCTGTGTAGGTAACTTGTTAGAAAACGCAGGATTTGAAGATGGGGACAATCTATTTACTACTTGGGGAACTACTCTTCCTGATAATGTCAGTATTTCCAATGATGCTTATTCAGGAAATAATGCGTTGCGGATCAGTGGTACAGAAAGGACTACGGTTGTTCAGACGATACCTGCGTATCCAGGTGAACAGTTTACCCTAAGTGCGCAGGTAAAAGCGGTAGCTAATAATTATGACATTGGTATGGAATTTCAAACCATTGATGGTGATTTGTCGAGACAAAGAGGAGAAGACTATACCGGCGAATACCAGAATGTGATGGTGCCTGTTGTAACAGCTCCTCCAGGGACTTATAGCATTTCCGTAATAATTAAAAAGAAGACTATTTCAGGAGATGTCTTAGTCGATGATATTTGTTTGATTAGAGAAGTGAGTAATCCTCCTCCAAGTAGTCCTTGTGATGATATTGACTTGGATATTTCCAACAATCAAATTACAATAAGTGGTCTTGAAGATGCTGCCATCCGAAAAGTGCAAATATTTAATGCCGATTGGCAATTACAAAATTCTTGTTTTGGTGATTGTGACCCAACGCCTGTTTATCCGATAGGTAACGGAGTAGCACGTGTGAAAGTGGGGCGATATACTTCTGGATATGAGTTGATTTGTGAAAAGAGATTTGACCCTATCGTCACTAACGGTTCAGCCTTGATTGTTCCGGAAGCTCAGGATCTTTTCTACTTTAAAGCAAACAAATCACAAGCATCTGCATTACTAAACTGGACGACTAACACTACATTTGCAATTGAAGAGTTTATCGTTGAGCGGTCAACAGCGCTTAGTAACTACACAGCAATTGGCACATTAAATAATAACTATAACGATGATGGGATTTACAATTTCCAATTTAAAGATGAGCACCCGGAATCTGGTGAAAATAATTATCGGATAAAGATGATCGATCGTGATGGAGGCATTCGTTATTCAACCGTAAAATCGGTATCCTTTGCCTTTGAAAGTCGCGCTTTAACTCTTTTCCCAAACCCAGCGATGGATCACTTAGTGGTGCGGCTACTAGATTGGGAGGAGGTTCCGGCTACTATTTCGATATACAATCAACTGGGCACGTTAATGACGAAAAAGGCAATAGGTTCAACGAAGGATTTACGAGTTCGGATCGATTTAAATGATTTTCCAGCTGGAGTGTACACCCTACTTGTGACAGGGGAAGGAAAACGGCCAGAGAGTAGGAGGTTTGTAGTCGTAGATATGTAAAAATATTGTTAAAAGTGTTTTAATTTATTGAAGTAAATGGAAAAGTCAGCTTTTACAAGCTGGCTTTTTGTTGTTTGGTAATAAAGGTTGGAGGCCACTCCGACGAATCATTTTTGAGTGAATTATGCACTGAAAAACCTATCCCGCATGTCATTAATAAGTATTTAAATTATTGCTCTATTTCTCCATAATTGTAACCTGTGTTGGAGAGAAGAGGTAGTTTAAGATGTAAAATTATTGGCTGTTAGCCTTATTTAGAAAGGAGAGATCTTTAGTGTTTGTAAATGGATAGGAACAATTTAAGTAATTAAATAGGAAACGACATGAACTAGTGCCCGCTCCAATTGGTATGTATATAATTCATATATTGTGGCGATAACTCAAACCATTATAAGACAATAAGAAAGTGGAAAAAGCTTACGAAAAGTATCTGGACTCGTATTTGAAAATCTGCCCTCAGTTAACAGAAAAGGAGTTGGATTTTATTCGGATTAATTTGTCTATATCCAAGTTTAATAAAGGCGAATTCTACCTTGAAAGTGGGAAAATTCAAAAGCAAATGGGATATGTATATAGCGGTCTTTTAAGAAGTTACTATGTCAACGAACAAGGTAAAAAAGTGACTATTGGCTTTATAAATGAAGACAAATATGCATCCGATTATCCTTCTTTTATCAAGCAAAAGCCATCTAAATATTATATTGAAACGATAGAGCCGGCTGTTGTTGTAAATCTTTCCTATGTGAAAATTCAAGAAGCATATCAGAAGTACAAAAACTTCGAAAATTATGGACGGGCAATTGCAGAAGAAATATTAATTCAAAAGCAAGATAAGTTAGAAAGTTTCTTGTTTATGAATGCTGAAGAAAGGTATTTGCATTTTATTGAAAACAACCAAAACATCATTAACAGGGTTAGTGTTTCTCATTTGTCCTCTCTTTTAGGTATTGAAAGACAATCATTAAGTAGGATACGAAAAAAGATAGCAGGAAAATAATTTGGTAACAAATGTGTCAGGTAGGTAATAATAAAAAGATGGAATTTTGAGGTAAACAGAAACAGTATGGAATTTCGTAGGTATTTATTTTTTGGATGTTTGTTGCTTTTTCTCTCTTCTTGTGCTTTCGATGGCCGCTTTCATCGATCAGACAAAATACCATTAGCATTTGAAAAAATCACCTTTTTTAATTTCGGAGTAGATACGACTTACCTTAACTATGATAAGAAAACCAAGGAAGTAAATCTCTTGGATTCAAAGAAAGAAAGTCGGCATGAAAATTATACGATTAAGAATGATTTTTTTACAAGTTCTTCTGGAAATAAACTACAGTTTTGGACGCTAACACCAAAAAGCAAAAAGCCTCTTGCTACTATTTTACATTTTCACGGAGCTGGAGGTAATTTATTGTCACAATATAAAGCGATTGCTCCATTGGTCAATTTAGGGTATAAAGTTTTTACTTTTGATTATAGCGGCTATGGAGTTTCAGAAGGAAAGGCGACCAGAGAAAATGCGCTAAAAGACGCCTATTCTGCACTTGACTATGTTAGGAATCAAAACGAATTTAGTAATGGTCAACAACTCGTTATTTACGGCCAATCCTATGGAGGTTACTTAGCTGCTATTGTGGGCGCAGCAAATCAAGAAAAAATTAGTGGAATGGTAATAGAAGGGGCTTTCTCTTCTCATAGAGCGGAGGCAAAACATATGACTTCTTTCTTTGGAAACTTAGTTAAAAATGACCAGATCGCTGCTAAAGAAATTAAGAAAAATTATAAGCCCGTTCTAATTATTCATAGTACGGAGGATACTGTAGTACCGTTTAAATTTGGAAAGACCTTATACGAAAATGCAAACGAGCCTAAAATGTTTTACGAAATAGATAAAGGTCATGTTTTAGGTTTACAATATAAAGCGGAAGAAATTTCTAATAAAATAGTGAAACTAATAATTAGTAGTCAGTCGAAAAATAAGTAGGCAACTGGATTTGTCTTGTCAAGGCTGGCTTCCAGTTTAACATCTCATAGTACTTATCAGATCTATCTTTCAAACCACCCATCGAGAAATTAATGATTCCAAATCAGAACGATTCTGTCCTAAATTTAATCACATAAAATTTAAAAAATGTTTATTAGAATATTCGTCTTCATTCTTTGTATATCCAGTTTTAGTACGCTCTCTGCACAATTTATGTATTCAAAATATGTGAATGGAGATATGTCTAAAAAGCAATTCATTTTTACAGGATTGCCTGGCTTTAAAAAAGCGATTATAGAAAGTGAAAAATACAATCCAAATGACCCTCAGAATTATGAATTTTGGAAAGAATACCTTGATGAATATTGGTATTTGACAGATAATTATAAGGTCTTGCCTTTTGATGAAGCTTATGCCCTGGCTAAAGAGGATAAGAAGAATACTTACTTGGTACAGATCGCTCGATTAGAGGGAGACATCTACACCTTTATGAGGGTGATGAGTCCAGTTTCTAAAAGAGGGCAAACTGCTTTTTCTACGATTTTAGATTATAAGGTTGAATCTGCTGATATTGTTTTTGGATTAATGAATGTTCAAGAAACGCTCAGTAATAAAAAGAAATATACAACAAGGTTTACCCCTAAAAGCGCGGCAAAAAAGAATGGAAAAATGTTGAAAAAGAAGACACTTTATATTGGTTATTATAAGTCTAAAAAAGAAAGAAAAAAAATAGAAGAAACCTATCCTTATCCTTATAAGTTTGTGACACTAGAAGAAATTGATAAAGCAATACTTGAGAAAAAGGAAGATGTTTTAGTGATTAGACAATTTCAAGTTCCAAGCCTTATCAATACCCCGAAATCAAACTTTGTGGTTTACTCAACAAGTGATGGCGCTATTGTAACACATGCAATTGAAAAGAGCCTGAGTAAGGCGATTAAAGCGTTTTCAAAAAGTGTAAAATAATAGCACCGTACTGAATGATCGGGCAGTTACTTATTCATCATTACCAAATAAATAATAGAATATTTAGCAATTGAAACTTCCGATCCACTTAGACGTCTTCTTATGCGGAACTATGTTTAAAACCATCTAATAGAATATATGAAAGATAGCTTGTTGGATTTGATTTTATAGTGTTTCTTTGAACTAAAGGCAAAAAATAAGTCGAACACTAATAATAATGAATAGCCGAAAAAATATTTAGAAACTATGAATGCAAGATTGATGAATATATTAAAATATCGTTCAAAAAATATAAATCAAATAGTTAAAGATAATTATTCTCATACATTTATGAGTAACTCAAAATGGTTTAAGCTTATAGATGAAATAACAAAAAAACATGATATAATAGGAGTCAATTTTAAGCTAATCTACGATGATATCATTGAAAGCAACATTTTAAATATGGTCGATTGTTTGCCATACTTTATTGAGCCAATAAAATATAGTGAAGTTGAATGGATTGAATTTCCTAATTCTTATGAAGACTGGATAAATAGAAATAATTTTAAAGCAGGGAAAAGAAAATATTTTCAGGATATAGATGAGCTTGAGAAGAATATAAATCTAATAGGTGATTTCTCTAAAGAACGAAATGAGAATAGTTTTCGAATATACGGTTACCAATAAAATGAAAAATAAACACAACAATGTATGATCAGTTAACGCTCCCATACGATCGTACTACTGGTATACTTTCTGGCGTCATTAGATTGGACGAAAATTTAAAAATAGAATGAATATTAATGCGAAGTAAAAAGCAAAAAAAAATTAACAAAACAGAAAAGTCGAAAAAATTATCAAAGCTAACAAAAGTAAAAAGGATAATTTTAGAAAATGGTTTTAACGGTCTTTTGAATAACCATAAGTGGCATACCATCTTTGAAAGAATTGATGAAAAAAATATAGTATTTAAGATAAAACTATTAATAGCTTCTGAAGCTAGCTTTTGTGATTTTATTAGAGAATTATATGAGACTTCAATTTTAATTGATGATTCAGGTAAGTTTATAGCGTTTTTTGAGATTGAGTACATAGAATTAAACAGAAGTGTTGGATTAATAAAATTTTTAGATGATAATAAAATTGAATACTTTAAGAGTGAAAAAAGTATTAAAATATTAGGATATAACAAGTAATTACGTATGAAAATAAAAATGAAGAATAATGAGCAAATAAAAATAATACTAGAAAAAGAGATGATTTCTAATTTGAATGCATTTCAAGCAATTCCTAATAAGCACAAATTATTAGTAACAATAAAAAAACAAATTGAGGCTTTTGATTTTTCTTCTTATCAGGAAAAGGTCAAAGAAACATTGCTTTTGAATATTTCCTCTTGGGAGAATATCATACCTAAGTCGGATAGCACTCCAAAGCTTGATACTTTATTATTTGAATATGACACAACTTGGTGGAAATCAAGACAAGCACATGCATACGGAGTATTTAATTGGGAAGGATACGTATTAAGTGAAGCGACGGTAGATGTAGATTTACCTTATGAAATAGTAGAAGAATTAGAGCATATCCCTAGTTTTAAATTAGATTTCTATGATGAATGTTTAGGGCTGTTAGATGAAGATGAAATACTTGAAAAAGAATATGGATTAGAGCCAGGTGGATATTTTGACTTAGGCGGCTTTGATGAATTAAGCGAATATGTTTATTTCAAGGGCTGTTTGGCAATACACAATACTTTTATAGAATTACAAAAAGAGGAGGCATTTGCTAAGCTGAATTTAAGAAAAGAGGCAATGATGTTGCTTGTAGAACATGATATGGATGAGCGGTGTGTATTAATAGTTTGATTTTAAAAATAATCTTAAAAATAATTTTATTTATGTCTTCTAAAGATCAATCTGAATTGGAAAATAGATTTTCAGAAGCAAATGTGGAAATGCATTTGCGAAATATGTATCAAAAAATAGCTTGGACGATGCAACCCACAAATGAATATTTGTTTGACCAAACTAAAGGCCAAGTCAAATACAGGGTTGAGGATACTGGATGTGAAGTGGTTGCAAAGCCTAAAATCATAGGAACATTTAATCTTGATGATGAAACATTCTTATGGGCGGATAAGAACCCTTCAATTAATAATTTGCTGAATGATAAAGTGGATTCATTTAGACAGACTCTTCCAAAGGAATATCAAAAAGACAAGTTTAAATCTGATACAGATCTTAATGCTAACCTTATCTCACTCTTTAGTTATCATCTAGATGCAAATGGATTTGACAATCAAATTCAGGACCGCACATTAATTTACTATTCACTCCTAGAAATCCGTGTCTTCAAAGATGGCAAGGAGATTTTAATGCTTGAACCAAAGAGTCATGTTCAAGTTGTTGAAGACCAAAAGAGAATTGATTTAATTAAAACATTTCATAAAGAGCAAATAGAAGTTAATAGACTTCATAGTGAAAAGAAAATTGAACTAGAGGAAGCATTCAAAAGAATAAAAGAGGTTCATTTGAAATACTGGCTTAACGAGGATCCGTATTTCTTTCCCGGCTTATCTTGGCCTTGCAATTTTGACGAGAATTCAATAATCGACTGGAAAGTATTTAACGCAAATGACAATAGAGGCTTTGTTATGTACATTACGAATTTAGGATGGGCCATAAGAAGCTATGCCTTTGAAATTGATGTAAATGCGGAGGGAAGAAAAGTGATCATAAATGAGTATTGAGAATTAGCTACAGCAAAGGATATGCGTAATACTTAAAAAATAAACTTCGTCGAAAATGGGATGGATAAAATTAATCGAGTTGCCAGGGAAGAAAATTGACAGTCAAGAATATGACTTCAATTACTGGAAAATTTCAGAAGGCTTTGTATGGCATCAAGGGAAGAAGTTTAAAAAAGCTGATCCTGAAACTTTTGAAGTGCGAAAGGACTATTCACAGGTGTTTATTGCTCGAGATAAGAATTCTGTTTATCATGCCTGGTCTACTATGAAAAGTATTGATAGGGATACATTCGAGGAGGTAGGAAATGGTTATTGGAAGGATACTAATCTCGCGTATTGTGAACATGAAACCTCAATAAAAGCTTTGAAAGGAAAAGATGTTAAAAACTTTAAATTTATTGGCGGTCCTTACGCACGCGATTCTGTTTTCGCATACTATGGAGGACGTGTCATGAAAAGTTGTGAAGCTCCTATGAGCCTTAAATTGATGGATGAAAATAATATATGGATCGTTGGTGATGGTCATAAAGTCTTTTATGATGGAGCCGAAATAAAAGGAGCAGATTATTCCTCATGGTTATTGGTGGAAGGAGGCTTCTCCAAAGATTGTAAATCTGTTTTCTTTGGCAATAAAAAATTGCCTCGTGTTGATCTTGAAAGTTGGAAACTGTTGGATGCTAATTATTCTTGTGATGCAAAAAGTGTATACAACATGTGTTTTAAACTTAAAGGTGCAAACCCAAACCACTGGCAAATGCTAGAACACGAGTATTCTAAAGACTTGGAAAGAGTATACTATGGTAGCAACATAGTAGAACAGGCAGATGCTGTTACTTTTAAAGTTATAGATGTAGGAAAGGCTGTCGACAAATCTAATGAGTTCCTAGGTTCTGAGTTGGTAGTACGCTGATGGTGAAAATATAAAATTGATTTGTGGATTATCACAAATAATACCTTAAAAATAAAATTATGCCGAGCGGAAAACAAGTATTACTACATTTTCTTAAAAAGTATTCATTAGCATTTCAGGAACAAGATAAATTATCAGAGGTATCTGAAGATTTAAGAGTTGCTTTTTTATTGCATGGTTCTACTCCTGATGATATGTGGTATAATGTAGACAATATTGAATGGGGGAATGAAACGGATGAGGAAGGGAAAGTGACAAGTCAAGGGCTGAAAATTAAGGATAAAAAAATCATGTTGAGTGAGCTATTTGAATATTTAACTTGGGATGATGAAAAAATACCTAATAGAATCTCTGAAGAATTTATGGATTTAACATTAAAAGAGTATAAATCTGCTGTCCATGTTATCTGGTTGGTTCTAACGAGTATTGAATATTCTGATTGGTTATCGGAGGTCGAAAATAATGGAAAAATGGATTTTGAAGCATTGGATAAATATTTAGTATCCTATCGAAAAAAAATGAGGCTATTTAGAGAAAATCCAAATGATTTTTTGGGAAGTGAAGAATAGTAAAATTATTACTTAACAATTTAATTTTAATAATGAATAATTATTTGATACAAACGCTATTTTTATTCTTAATTGTAGTGTCATCCTGTGGTGTCCTAAAAAAGAATAATGGAAAGATTAATAGAAGTCAACTACTTGTTGGAGAATG
>CAZDTI010000163.1:0-11660 GCA_964508085.1 uncultured Saprospiraceae bacterium
CCAATCAAAGGCTGTTACACGCAGGCCGTCACCCACACCCACATGATTGGCCACTCCCAACCCGCCACTATACCGTGGCCTTCTAGCGTACATTTATATGAAATTTAGGATTGAGCGAATTTAAAGAGTTGGATAATAGTAAAAAGATAATACAACTATGATACATACCTTAGATCTTGCCTTTCTGGGTGAGGAGAAAACAATTGCTGCTTATTTGGTGGAAACCTATGACGGGCCTGTTCTATTTGAGACGGGGCCTTATAGTTGCTTTGCGCAATTGGAAAAAGAAATTGGGCGAGTGGGGTATTCCAAGCACGATATTCAGCATGTATTTTTGACGCACATTCACCTGGATCATGCTGGGGCTGCCTGGGCTTTTGCAGAATTGGGAGCTACAATTCATGTTCATCCTTTAGGTGTTCGACATCTTTCCTCTCCAGAGCGCTTGATGGAATCTGCAAGACGAATTTATAAAGACAAAATGGATGAACTATGGGGAGATATGAAGCCGATTCCGATGGAAAATATTGTTGCTGCGGAGCATGAATCTGTTGTAATGGTAGCCAATGAAAAAATCACGGCCTGGCACAGCCCTGGCCATGCTATTCATCATATCGCTTGGCAGGTGAAAGACGAACTTATAACTGGCGATGTAGCTGGAGTTAAAATTGGCGATGGAATTGTTGTCCCACCTTGCCCTCCTCCAGATATCAATTTGGAAGATTGGATGGAATCAATCGCCTTGATCCGCCAGATCAATCCCACTGCTTTATATCTTAGTCATTTTGGAAAAATCAATGATGTAGGAATTCATTTAGATGCCTTAGGAAAGGTGCTAAACGATTGGGCCAATTGGATGAAACCACATTGGGAGGCGGGTGCAGATCCTGCTGCCGTTACTCCTTTATTTCAAGCTTATACGCATCAACAATTAGTGGAAGCAGGAATATCAAAAGAAGATTTGCCTAGATATGAAAAAGCCAATCCCAGCTGGATGTCAGTAGTTGGCTTGATGAGATATTGGTCTAAGAAAGCTAAATAAAATACTAAAAGTATAAATAATGAAAATCAAAAACCAGGAACAACTTCGAGAATTATATGGGCATGCAAAAGGCCGTGCTCAATCTAAGCTACTCCCCGCCTTAGAACAGCATTCGAAAAACTTCATTACCAAGTCTCCCTTTTTGATGATTGCCACTATAGATGCTAGTGGCAGTGTCGACAATTCACCGCGTGGAGGGGTTCCAGGCTTCGTTCAAATTTTGGATGACCATAGCATTGCTATTCCAGATGCCAAAGGAAATAATCGCATTGACAGTTTAGTCAACATTGTAGAAACTGGAAACGTGGGACTCCTATTTTTGATTCCAGGGATCGATGAAACCTTGCGCATAAATGGGAAAGCACACATTTCTACAGAAGTCGACTACATGAATCTTTTTGTGAAAGAATCCAAGCCACCTAAAACTTGTATCGTAGTGGAAATCGAAGAGGTATTTTTGCATTGCGCAAAAGCTTTGATGCGATCTAAACTATGGCTGGAAGAAACTAAGATTGCAAGAGCAGATTTCCCCACGATGGGAAGAATGTTAAAAGATCAACTTGGGGGAACAGAGCCTCTAGAAAGCCAGGAAGATATGGTCAAACGGTACCAAGCTGATCTCTAGAAGGAAACCATAAGGCTATCTTTTGTTGAAGACCTCTAAAAACCAGTGCGTCCGGACAATTCGAAATTCCGCTATGTCAGATGTCTTACATTTATCTTAGTTCATTACAATCAAAAAGAGCTTACATTTGAGTTTTCACCCGAACTAGTCTAAATCCTCTCAAAACTAAATTTACAATTTAAAAAGCTATGGATTAAGCTGTTCAAAAACCACTTACTTTATGATTTCTACTTACCTAAAAAACGTATTTATCGTATGCCTAATGCTAACGATAAATTATTCTCTTAGTGCCCAATGCGAAACCTGGGTAGATCCTTCACCAACAACAGGTTGGACTGATTTCAATGGCCAATTTGGAGGCGCACCTTGCGATGATGGCACCGGTTGCCCTTTTAACGAAATCACTGCTTTTCAAGTCTTCCAATCAGAAGCCTATTCCGTAGATAACTTTGTTGCCGGAGGTACTTATTCCTTTAGCATGTGTAACGGCGCGGGTGCTGGCTCTTGGGTTCCTGATTTTACTATCATTGCGCCTAGTGGAGCGATTGAAGCCTTTGGTGCAGGTGATGGAGATGCCTGTACTATTACTTGGACTTGTTCTGAAAGCGGTACTTACCTTATTGTAATAAATGAAGAAGGAAACTGTGGTGTTGCTGGTGCTGTTGATAATGGCTTTCCTGCTTTGACCTGTACGAGTAGTCCAGAAACAACTTGTATTAACACTTGTATTGCCGGAGAACTGCAGACAACGGATATGCTAACCTTGTGTCCAACAAGTACTTTTGATCTTTCCGTAATTGATGTCACCCTTCCTGAAACGCCTTTTGCTGGTGCATTTGTTTGGCAATTTAGTGATCAATTAGGAGGTACAGGAGGAGACCAAGGTGGCTTTATTGTTGGAGATACAACTTCCATAACTTACGATAGTGACCTTAATGGTGTTCTAAGTTCAAACGATCTAGACCCACTAGAAGGAACCTGGGTTGTCTTTGGTGCAATATCTGCCGGTGGAGCTATATGTAGTCAGACTATGGACTCTTTAATTATTAACTTTACCTCCGCTCCTACTGTCGATATAACAGAAACAGGAAATGGTGAAGCTACTGCAGAAGGTGACGATGGAACCGCTCCATATACCTACGAATGGTCTGATGGACAAACAACAGAAGTGGCGACTTTTACGGCTTCCGATACTTACACCGTTACTGTTACGGATGCAAATGGCTGTACGGCTGAAGAAAGCATCGACATTATAGTTGTAGCAGTGGATGATATTGAGAGTATTGATAAATTGGTGCTTTCGCCAAACCCAACAAAGGGACAATTCAATATCGACTTAACATTAAATACTTCTGAGCAGGTTGCTATCTCTGTTATGGATGTAGCAGGTAAAGAAGTTCTTTCTATTGCACCTACAACAGTTACGAATAAGTTGTATGAAATTAACTTGGAAAATCAACCAGAAGGAATGTATTTGGTTCGATTGGTTGTTGGTGACAAGAGCTTGATGCGTAAAATTGTTGTTAGAAAGTAGTGATGAATTAAACCGTATTAAACAGGCATTAACTGACATTACTCTTGAGAACGCCGATCTGAATAAAATTTGGGTCGGTGTTTTTCTTTGTTACAAGCGGTTACAATTTTTAGTTTCAAGTTAAAAATATTTAGAGTATTCTTTTCCATTCCGAATTTTGTCCATTGAGGAGAAACAACCTTGTTTTAGAAGAAGGACTCATTTCTGTCTTTACTTTGTAGTATATTGTACGCACACAAAACTTATATTAAATATGTTTATGTGTTAAAATTCATCACCTATCCAAATTTCTTCTTCACCTATTCATATCCATTTGGCGACTTAAATATTATGTTTTATGTTTAAAATTGAAAAACAAAAAATATAATAATATAGCTTAAAAACTATTGAGTTAATAAAAATAAAGCTTAAAATACTACAACTGGAAGGAAAATTTGTACAAAAAAATTGGGTCGTTTACACCAAGCCGCCTTTTTCTAAACCGAAAAATGTTGTTAAATATCTGGCTTGGTACAGCCACAGAATTGCGATCTCCAATCGCAGGATTGTTAACATTACTGATACTCATGTATTTTTTCGCTACAAAGATTATCGCGATGGAGCGAAGCAAAAAACAATACACTTACATGACCTTGATTTTTTGAGACGGTTTTGCTTACACATTGTACCCAATCGTTTTCGCAAGATCTTGTGAACACTTTGTTCAACAAAGGCCGAAAATCGGTCTATGACACAATTTTCAGCCTTTAATATTAGCTGTCGCTTTCTATAAGAATCGTGTTTCCTATTTTATTAATCAAGGCCTATGACAAGAATATTGAAGAAGTATTGTTGAGTTGAATTTTCGTTCTTAATACTTAAAGGGCTATGTTTATTTTTTATAGGTAAAATTTAAAACCTATAAATTAAGAAGGGCTGTCAATAAAACCACTTAAAATGCGAACTTCGACAAAGGGAACCATAGATAAAAATCATCAGGCTCTAATTATTTATGCTCTCAAAGTAATATTTAGCATATATCATTTAAGTTTTCAATACTTACAAACAATTATTTTTCATTAATTAAAACTTCTATATTATGTTTATTCACTTAAAAAACAACAAATCTCTATTACTAGGATTTACTTTATTCTTTTTGAATTTTGCCTACCTACACGGTCAAGTTTGGACCGGCAACTCCATCTTTTCCCCTGCTTCAAGAGCTGGAACAACCACTATTGGGACAACTTTTGTTACTCCCACCCCTGGACCTAGTGCCAAATTAAATATACAAACATTTGGTGATATTAATGATGCTGGTTTACTTAGGTTAAATCGAACAAACCCCTCAAATCCTTCTGCGCATAATATTTGGGATATTAATCTTAATTCCGCTGGATCTCTTTTATTTCAAAGAGTATTTTCCTCTCCAGATATATCCCTTCCTAACAATTACGTAACTCGCTTACTATTAACTGATTCTGGCCAATTAGGAGTGGGTCTAAATGCTCTAGAAGCTTGTGCCGTCTCTAGTCATCCAAAATATAAATTATTTGTTAATGGAGGAATCTTAGCTGAAGAAGTAAAAGTTGAATTAAGCCAAGATTGGTGCGACTATGTATTTAAAAAAGACTATAATCTACTTCCACTCAAAAAGGTAAAAGAACACATCGACAACCATGGATTTTTACATAACACTCCATCTGCTGAAGAAATTGAAAGAGACGGATTGGAATTAAAATCTATGACAATTAATCAGCAAGAAAAAATTGAAGAGTTTTTACATGTTATTGCATTGGATAAAAAACTACAAGAATTGGAAGCAAGAAATGAGGAATTAAACAATATTGTAAACAATCTAAAGAAATAATTATAAAAATAACCCTCATTTTTCAATGTTTTAGCTCAGGTCGATACTATATAATGCATTAATAGTCTGATTTGAAACCATATCGCAAACTTGGATGTGCTTACACTTATTTGTGTTTTTCACTATCCTCGTTTAGAAATAGATATCAAACAAAACATTTAGAAAAAATTTTAATAAGCTATTTCTTGAAATAAAATTTTAAAAAATGAAAATACAATTAAAACTCATCACTTGCTTTGCGTGTATGATAATAACTGTAGCCAGTTTAAATGCTCAAAATTCGCTTTTTACAGAATTAAAGGCAACTGAGTATTTATTAAGTGAAAAAGGAGAAAAACACCTCCGTTCATATAGTGAGAGACCCGGAGTAGCCAATATCTCGCTAGTAAGTATAAATACAGAGATGCTTCGTGACACTCGGGTTTTTATCGAAATCAATGGCCAGTCAAGTTTCGCAACAAGAATAAAAGAAAACAAAAGAAGCAATGATAACTTTGCATGGCTTGGAAAATTAGAAGACGATGCTGGCATTTATTTTACAGTTGCAGAGCAACAAGTAATTTCTAAATTTAGACTTAAAAACACGACTTACTCCCTAATGCCATTGGAAAAAGATATCCACATGCTCATTGAAGTTGATCATGCTGATTTATATAAATCACAGGATTTTTGTGGTCTTAATGATAAAGCAAATCCAAACTATAAGGATATAGAAGATAAAAAACATGATCATTCAAGAGATAATGACGAGCATAATAATAGGTCTCATACTGATAACAATTGTGTTTATAGAATCTTGATCGTTTACACTCAGGCAGCTGCTGATGCTTTGGCTCCCGATCTCTCACTTTTTGCACAAGGATTAGTCGATGAGGTTAATTTGGCTTATACGCTTAGCGAGATTAACCTAGAAGCAGAGTTGGCTAGAACGCTTGTCGTTAACCATACGGAATCCAATGCATTTGTAGACTGGCCCCCTTCTCAAAATGATGGCTTAGAAGACTTAATAACTTTTCGTAATGATGGAGATGGAATATTAGATGAAGTCCATGATTTTAGAGAACGCTACCGTTCAGATGTTCAATTTCTAATTAGAGATAACGAATGGACGGGAGCGAGTGGTGTAGCCTATTGGTTTGATACTAATGCTGAAGATGCATTTGCGGTCTCGCATGATAATGCTCTAACTTTAAGTGCCTTTATTTTTAGTCACGAAATCGGGCATTTGCAGGGTGGATACCACCAAAATCATGATTTTGCATCACCAATTTATGCAAAAGGACATCAAATGGTAGCTGGCGCCGGTTCGATCAAAACGATAATGGGCTCTCGGACTGCACAAGATGGCATAGCTCAAGTTTGTCCTAATGGGTGTCGTATTCATCGTTTTTCTAATTTTGGTTTGCTATATGATGGAATCGCTACCGGAACTGCAACCAACGATAATGCGAGAAGATTTTTTGAAACGGCCAACAGGACAAGAAACTATCGAGTAACTTCGGAAGATCTTATTATTCTTGATGAAACGATTGAAGATGAAGGTGTTTCTAATCACCTCGCAAATAATACGATCACAACTGACAAGAATACCCTTGTATATAAAAGTGGAAGTTTGGGAACAATGCGTGCTGGAGAAAATATTCTCTTGCAAAAAGGAACACATGTTAATTCTGGTGCTAGGTTTTTGGCTTTTATTAATAATGATCCTTGTGAAGAACAGGCACCAAGTTTATTCGCCGCTCCCCCAATTAGTGAGGTTGAATTTTCTAGTCAAAGAACAAAGCAGACGGGATCAACCTCTGAAGCTATTCATTTATCGGTGACTCCTAATCCAGCGAGTGACAAAATTACAATCCGGTATATTTTGCCGGCTTTTCAAAGTGCCTATATATCCATTGTAGATGCAAGGGGGCAGACAGTCAAATCAATGGAACCTTCGATGTCAGAAGACGGTGGAGAATATACTTGGAATGTTAATATACAAAACTTGCCTCCAGGATTATATTTCTGCCAATTACAAACGAAACACCAAAAGATTACCCAAAAGTTCATTGTTGAGTAATTGAAGTTTTAGAAATCAATTTGGAAAATCAGCCAGAAGGAATGTACTTGGTTCGATTAACCGTTGGTGACAAGAGCTTAATGCGAAAAGTGGTTGTTAGAAAATAACATCTTAGGAAAATGATTTTAGTAGAAGAAGGGATTAAGGATTAAGGATTTTGCCCCTAAGAAAAAAATACCTTATAATTCTTAATTGTAACATCTTTAATCTTTAATCCTTTCTTTAATCATCCTATTCTAAGCCAACTCCTGATTAGTAGTATTACTTTTTTCCTCTAAGCGTTCGTCTCATTCCTTGCACAAAATCATCAAAGCTGTCAAACTCCCTACGATAACTTAAACCTCCTCCTGTTTTATTCCGCCTTCCTTCAAAGCCTTGATCTGTACGTTGATAGAACCGAACTTTAAATCTTTTGTCTCTGGTTAGTATATATTCCAGTATTAAATCACCAGCAAGAAAAGCGCCTTGACTAGGGCCTAAAGCATTGGTGGTTCCCCAATCTATGTTTCCGCCAACATTTATGGAAAGGCGATCATTTAAAATGGTATTACTAAGACGAACTTCCAACTCTGAACCGGTTTGACTTCCTGGTTGCTCACCAGTATTCTCCGCGGTATATCTACTGTAATTAATGTCAAAATCAATACCGCTGATAAAACCAACATCGGTAAAAACTTCGGAAAGTAGTCCGGTTAAATATAGAGACAATTGACTTGAAAGTAATTCCGTAACGGTGTTGAAAGCAATATTACTTCCCTGGCCGTTGAGTGCATCTTCTCCTGCAGGTAGGAATGTTCCGACGACCATCAGGCCGAAAACCTGACGATTTAATTCATTTTGATTGGCTCGCATAGAGCTAAGCTTAGATTCTACAAAGTTGCGTAATTCATTATCTACATTCGGGAAGTTTATATCGAAATTAATGTCTGGCTTCAATAATTTCCCAGTAAGGTACATAATGAGATCCGCCTTAGTAGATTTACGAGCCAGGGCTTCAAGTTCTGGATTCGTATTTCCATCAAAATATTCCAACAATAGTGTAGACAAATAGGTTCTTCCCGGATACGTGGCTTCTATGTCTATATCTGCGTTAAAAGGATCACCGGTCCAGTTAATGGTTCCTCCTTTCTTGACCGTAAAAGGTTTGTTTACCCAATTCAACAAGGTGAACAAATACTCTCCTTCGCCAATGATGTAATCTCCAAACATTTCGATGGTCCCATCGCGGTCTACTTCCAAGTTCACAGAACCCACGCCCCTTCCTCGAATTTTATCACCGGCTCGTTCATCAAAAATAATATAGACTTCCGCATCATCTGTAATGTCCATAAATAGATGAACATTCACACCACGGATGGCTTTGGCTTCTGGGTCTTCATTTTCAGCTTCCTTTAAAGCTGCCCGATCAACATATTTTATAAAGGTGACTTCAGATGCATTTTGCTCATAACTAACCGGAATGTACAAAACAGAATTACGGCTGGTAGTCGCATCAATAAAAATATCAGTCTGCTTAAAGGTTCCCGTGAACTTTACTAATCCACCACCATAAGCCGTTCCATAGTAAATTGAGTTGTCTTCTATTTTGGTATCTAAAAATAAAAATTCGTCAGAACTAATGGTAGCATCTAGTTCAAAATTAGACAATTGATCGTGCGTAATTCCGCCTTGGATTATGGCTTGGTTTCCGTTCTTATCCACCAGAATATTATCGGACAAGTCGAAAATGGAATTCGAAATTTCCGCCTTCCCGGAAGCCATACTGTATCGAGTATTTAAGTAATCAATAGTCAAAGCCAAATCACTTGCTTGCATATTTCCACTAATGTTTGGCCTTCCTTTAAAGTTTCCTTCTAACATTATGTTTGCATCAAAAGTACCAATCGTATTCGACAATCCATTTTCAATAAAATATTCCGCGATGGAAAGTGAATAATTAGTAATTGACATGTTAAGTCGATAATCCTTATTGCTCTTTCTTGTCATTTTTTTTGTAAAAGGCCCAACGAATCCTTCCGCCGTCAATTGTTCTTGCCCTTTGGTAATACTCATGAAAGCATCAACTGGAGCGTTCCTGTCTTTCATTTCTGCGTCAAGTCGCAATAACCCCCAATCGTCTCCATTTATTTCTAACGTATCTGCGATTGCTTCTAACTTAATTCCTTCTAATTTGAAGACATCTTCAAGAGAAACATCAATGCCAATACGCCCATCAAAGTCCATTTTTGAGAAATCCCAGTAATCATCTATCAAGCTAAGCCGGATGTTTTCTAGTTTTAAATTTAATCCCCGATCTCCAACAGATTCCACACTGATTCTTTTCTCTAGACTATTCAGATCGAAGTTTTTCGTTTCCACGAATCCTTCTCCGAATCGGATGTAATTTTTCTCGTCTATAGTCCACCTGTTGGCAAGAATAACCAAATCTGATGGCAGGAAACTAACTTCATAATAGTCATCGGTGAAGTAAAATTCTCCGTTGAGGTTGAGATCATCTAATAAACTGTTGAAATTGGTAGAGTTCAAACTGAACTGCAGGGTGTCCCGATTAATAATCCCTTCAAAGTCAATGGGCTCAAATTGTTGATTTTGAACTAAGGTCTTATAAACACCTGCCTCCACCTCAGCATAACTTCCTTCACCTGTTACATCTAGATACAATTCATCAAAAGTTAGATTCTTATATTGTATAAACGGTATAGTAGCATTCAGCTCTAATAGGTCGTCTCGGGTATCAATATAACCATTGACTTTCGCATTCCTGACGGTGTCGATTCCAGTTGTTAATAAGTCAGCAAAGTTACGACTGTCTGTGATTTGCATATCAAATCTAAAATTTGTAGGCTTAATGTTACGTCCTTTGCTTTTTAAACCTACTCGGTCAGATATTTCAGGGAAGTTACGTTCCAAAAACTGAGTTACTGCTTCTGGAACTTCTTGTACATCAAATTGGCCTTTCAGGTTTGCTTCCAAAATATCAGAAGCTACTTCAAGGGTTCGTATATTATTTTTATCTAAGTCCGAAAAAACATAAAAACTATCTAGTAAATATTTGTCTAAGTTATTATGCAAAATTTCCAAGGTAGAAGCTTTCGCTGTCCCTTGGATAGTTGATAGATCTTTCCCTTGACCCTGTATGTCTAATTGGCCTGAAAAGGCGAAGTTTTTTGACTTTTGATTTCTCAAGTTTAATCCTTGCAAATCAATATTCCGGACATCGGCCTTAAAGTCATATTTAGGAATACTATCCACAAAATCAACAGCTCCATCAAAATCCAAATCCAGGTATTTCTCACGGGCAGCTAGTTTTCCATTGAAATAATTCTTTTGTAATTCCCCGTCTAATTTCACATTTCTATAATCATAGCCTCTATACCTAAATGCCTTTATAGTTGCCTTGCCTTTAGCATTTACAGTTTCAAGTGTAAGCCCTTCACTTTCTAACAACTGCGATGTAAAAGTAATGTTACCAAGTTTTTCATTATCAGTCCAAGTGGCGAGATCAAAATCATTGAGGTCAAGTGTCCCATAATACTTTGCTTGTTCCCGACCTTGACTGATGTCAAGCCCCATATCCATTTTGGCCATCCCCAATGAAGTATTAAGGGTGCCAAAAGCAGAGAAATCATTGAAGAAACCGTTGAAGTTACCTTTAAATCGGATGTCTCCAAGCTTATCAAAATTAGTAGGTAGGTTAAAATTCGGGATGATTTGTCGGAGGGTTTGGATATCTGTGTTTAAACGCTGGATGTCCAGACTTAAAAATTCCTCATTTCTTACGGCCAGTTTCTTTGTACTAAAGTCTCCAGCAAAAGTAGTATTGCTGCCCAGCTTCAAAGCTACTTTTTTTCCTTTCAAACTATTGACCGTTCCATAAACATAACCATTAATGCTAATGTCTTCTTTGAAGCTATTGATGAAAAAAGTATTGTTATTTAGTCCTGGTGCAAAAACAACAATGTCCTCTAAAGCTACTTTGGAATCCTTGAAATAAGCTTGAATTAAGACCTTGTTTTCAAAATTTCTAAAAGCAGTAAAGTCTCGGTATTTCAATATCAAGCTATCTCCAACGGTACTATTAGGTGTTACCAAGTCCAGACCATACATTTCCGTTTTACGATTGGTGACTTTTACTTGCTTGGCCGCCAGTTTCTCTAATACAAATCCACTGCTTTCTTTCGCAGCGATGGATTTCACCTCTCCCTCATACAAGCCTTCGGAATATTTAAAACTATCAATTTCTATTTGAATATCATCTACAAAAAGGTGTTTCCAGTCTAGAATTTCTGGAGGTGTTATTTTGATAGGTGCCTTTCGATAATTGTGCAAAGTAAATTTGGTATCCACCAAATCTATATCGTGAATCCACAGTTTCAAGGGCTTACTGTCTTCTTTAGTTTCTATCTCTTTCTTTTCGATAGACTCTGAACTGTTCTTTCTTTCTTCTTCTAGTTCAACTTCTGCTACTGGTTGAACTCCTTTTAACTTATCAAAATAAGTAACATTAGCCTGCTGTAAATCCAATGAAATAACTTCAAAAGTATTTTC
>CAZDTI010000163.1:11760-17374 GCA_964508085.1 uncultured Saprospiraceae bacterium
GGCATCTTCTAAAATGATTTCATTGATTCTTAAATCGCGCCCAATCAATGCTATTAGATTTGAAGTCAATGAAGATTTAAGTTGCTTACTATAGAGTAATGTATCCCCGTGATCATCTTCTATATAGAATCCGTTGAGGACCAGTTGATCAAAAAAGTCAATGTCAATATAGTCTACAGAAACGGGAGTTTCTAGTTGTTCTGATAAACTCGTTGTTACTTTCTGCACTGCCCAATTTTGAACCTGTTCACTCTGCGCCACAAACCAAATCACGATAGAAACCACTACAAGCGATACCAAAGCCCAACCGAAGAGGTTCCTAACCCGCTTCAGCCAGCGCCGCCTCCGAACACGTCGGAGAAACTTTTCAATATCCTGTGGTGCTTTTTTATTCAACCTTTATTGTTAACTTTTCTATTATCGCGTATTTGCCAACGCATTTATTTACTCCTAATTAAAACCCTATACAGAGAAATTCCGCCTCCTACACATGCAATTTTAACTAAAGTTTAAGACCAATCTCCATTAAGTCAATCTAAATCCACACAATTCATTCTAAAACGCTCCCGCTCTGCCCTACTCCATCTCCATACATACATTATTTCCAAACTTCCTTTTTCCGGGCTTTTTAAGCAACTACACCATTCTCTGGCAATGTGTTTTAAGGTTCGTTCACTTACAGAAGGAGGAACTTTTAGCTCTCTGAAGGCCCAGTCGTCAATCATAATCAATTCTCCCTCTTCAAATCCGCTGCGAGTATAGTAAACTTTTAACGAATCAGGAAAACAATCCTTAGGAATCGAATGGTCGATCAACATTCCTTCGGGGTTGGAACCACTGTACATTTTGAAGGAGAGTTGTTCATCCCACATATTAAAGACATTTCCAAGCGGCATTATCCCCCAAAGAAGAAAGATAATTTTGGTCAAATGACTGCTTTTCCAAGTCTGAAAAAAGCTTAAATAAGGCTCAGACCAAAAGAGCAGTAAGGCTAAGAAAATCATGGCTATATTCCATGGCCAAATGACTTCATTCTCATTTGCTCCAAGTGGTCCTAAGATAAGCAATATTAACAGGTGCATAAACAAGGCCATCATTAATGCTAAATTTCGACTTTTCGTGAATAATAATCCTACTCCAATACCTATTTCGATCAGAGCAGAAAGAATAGCAACCGACTTCATTCCACCTATTGGTTTTGTTATAGAAAATGTCTCCATCAGGGATGAAAAACTATGATCTAAATAAGGGATGCTGAGTTTGTTAAAACCACTCCAGAAATATAGAACTATCAGCATGAACTGCAGGCAAGGTTTCCATATTGACTCTTTTGGAATAAAGCACAAAACGACCAACATACAAAACCATTGGTACATCCAAATTTGGAGTCGATTAATGTCTAACAATATCAACATACCAGCCAAGATCAAAAGCAGAACAAGAGCGTGCTTTATTTTAGGAAAAACCAAAACAAATAACAAATTAACTACAAATAGCCAAGGAAGAAGCGATTGGTGCCACCAAGAATCTATTGGGTTTATAAAAGAAAAAAAGGGAACCGTTGGGAAAGTTCGTTCGGCAGACCACCATAAAGGGCTCGACAAAAAAAGTTGCAACAATAAACATCCGACGATTAGTCGTAAGATCCATTGTTTTTTATTAGCCACAATGTTATTTGGAAATTTCAATGGAATAAGTTCTAACCTTTTTATTGGAGAATCCTCTTTTCTTAAGTAGTTTTCTATATCGTTTTAGTGCTTTTCCTGTTTCTTTCTCTGAATCATAAAAAAGATCGTAGTACACTAAATAACGACGATCTCCTCCAGTGAAACATTCCATACTAAAAGCATTTACCGGCACCTCTGCTCCATGAAGGCGAGCCACTCTTTTCAAAGCTTCTTTGGATTCCATATAAAGACCATCAAGTACAAGGAAATAACGACCTTCTAAATTGTACAAACGCTCACAGTCATACCAGACTTGTAAACCATTATCCGTTGCAAAAATAACTTTGAAGTCTTTATCCGGAACGGCGTCAAATTCTAAAAGCGGCAATTGTTCTAGATCCTCATAAAATTCAGCATCACTATAATTCGCGTCCAGATTGTTCTCTTCTAAGTCATAATCAGCAGCATCCAGCGTTTCTAAATAACCAGGTTCTTCAGCAACAATTGGAGCAAGCGCGATCGAATCCAGCACGTATTCTTCTAATTCTGCATCGGTCTCTTCACTAAAACGATACATCTGTTCTTCATATTCCTTTTCGTCCAGGTACACCACTTCTGTTTGCTGCATTTCGAGATGAAAAATAGCTCCAACTAAAAAGAATCCAAAACCAGTCAATAGTATTTGTCGAAGATAGCCAAGCTGAAAACGTTTCAATTGTTCTGAACCAGGTATGCTTATTTTATTAGCTACTTTTTCATTCCAAAGATTTGCAAATTTTATCACTCGTCCTCTTTTTAGGGCGGAATCTCGTCGACCAAAAGCTAAATTCCCTCGTTCTTTACCAAAGATTTCATTTCTAGATGGTGCGATCAACAAACTGGCTTCTTCGATAAAATTTATTTCAATCAATCCAAAGCCGTTCACAACACATTGTTCGACTAATTCTAAATAAATTTCATCTTCTCTGTTTTTAAAAACATCCACGCCAATAGCAATCCATTGTTCATCAACATGGTACTTTTTAAACTGTTCTATGGCATAAATGTATTGATAGCGATTTCGCCATTTCACCAACAGTCCATAAATACCTCCAATGACCAAAATCAGTAAGAACAGCAAAAGCAAGGAAGGGAGAAAGCCAATTTGATTGATGGTAAACTGGTCAAAAGCATAACTATAACTAAATACCATTGCGGAAATAATAGTAGCGGCAGCTAAACAGTCCCAAAATAAAAGTGTTTTTTGCAATCGATAGGTAACCTCTTCTTTTGTCAGTGCAGAGGTGGCTTCCATTGCTGCCTGAAAAGGGTGGCCATCTGGAGTGTCAAATTTTAGATGCACATCCACAATTATACCTCCTTCTGTAACAACATCATAATGAGCTTCACTTCTTCCAGCCCCAGATCGTTCTCTTTGACGATAATGCGATTTGAGGAAACGCAGACCTGCACTTTTAATTCTATCTTCTGTTAGGAGTTGCATTTATTAAAAACTATTAACTGTTAACGTTAACTATAAACTTCCTTCTCACGTACATTTCATACCATTTTCGGATTTCCCACACAGAGCGAACTTGGAAAATTAGGTTAGCTATTTGGCCTTTGTGTGAGAAAAAGACATGCAAGTTATTCTTCATCAGGATACTCAATACGAACGTGATAAATACTCTTAAGCAATTTTTTCCATTCTGACTTACACAGTTGCAATTCTCGAAAACTTAAGCCTGTATTTTCCAATTGTCGAGCCGCAATTTTTCCAGCAATAATTTTCTCTACCAGCTGGTCTATATCTTCCATCGTAGGTTCCTTTAAACTCTTGGAAGCGGCCTCCAACGAATCCGCAATCATCAAGATAGCTTCTTCCTTCGTTCTCGGCCTTGGGCCGGGGTACTTAAAATCCTTATCATCTGCGTATTCGTTGTTTGTGTCACTACAATGCTGTCTATAAAAGTACTCAACCCGAGTAGTTCCATGATGTGTTTTGATAAAATCAATAAGGACCTGAGGAAGCCCGTTCTTTTTAGCCATAGTGATCCCATTTTTCACATGGTCAATAATGAGGGTAGCACTTTCCTTTGGACTTATGTTATCGTGAGGGCTTTTAGAACCTTTGTTTTCAATGAAATAATTGGACTTTGTCATCTTTCCAATATCGTGATAAAGTGCTGCTACTTTTACCAATAAGGTGTTGGCTTTTATTTTAGTGGCTGCTGCTTCGGCTAAATTGGCTACCTGGAGAGAATGTTGCAAAGTACCCGGAGCTTTGATGGACAACTCTCGCAATAAAGGTCGATTCATATCCGATAATTCAACCAGTGTAAATGGAGAAAGGAATCCAAATAAGCGTTCCAATAAAGGTACCAATGGATAAGCCAATAAGGTTAAAAATACATTGATAAACAACCAGCGAAATACGGACCATTCAATTCCAATATAACTTCCGTTGTCAATCAAGGAAAGGCCTAAAAAACCAAAGGCATAAGCCAGAAAAATCAACAGCATGGATTGAAAAAACCGGGACCAATTTCGTACTTCAAAGGGGGTTAGAATTGCAACGATACCCGCCAGCATTTGAAGAAATGTAAATTCGTAACCTAAAGAAGATAAAAAGCTGGCTATCAGTATAATTACCAAGTGTGTCATCAAGGCCAAATGTTCATCAAAAAAGATTCGAATAACTAATGGAGCAATGCAAAAAGGAATCATGTAAGCACTCAGATGCTCGCTATACTCCACTACGTAAACACAATAGCTGTATACCAGCAACCACATAGCCATAAATAGCACGGATTGGAATTTCTTGAAAACGTGATTCGCATGTATCTGTAGGTAAAGTAAAAATACTAAAGCAATGAGCCCTGTGAGTAGCAAATAACCAATATAGACCACCAGCCAAGACCGGTCAACAGAGACATCTTGTTCGTACTGCCCTTGAAACGATAATAACACCTGACTTAACTCTTCGGTTACAATGTCATCCCGGGCAATTATGAGCTCGCCTTTTTCAATTTTTCCACGGGTAGGAACAATGAGGTTTAGCTGTTCCGCCTTAAATTTTCCAGTGAGGGTATCGTTATAAAAAACGTTGGGTGTGAAAAAGTTTTCAAACAGAGGAATTAAGAAATCTGCTTCACTTAACCGGCTAACGAAAAGGGAATCCGGCATCCAATTTTCCGCTGCTTTTCCACCTTTCATAAAGCTTTGAATGGTTCTTTTAGAAGTCGTATTTCCTTCTCTCAATTGTACAACAAATTTGTCTCCTTTAG
Organism: uncultured Saprospiraceae bacterium; assembly: GCA_964508085.1. GTDB lineage: Bacteria > Bacteroidota > Bacteroidia > Chitinophagales > Saprospiraceae > CALGLS01. Next base: position 16,694 of record CAZDTI010000163.1, read on the forward strand.
CAGCATCCAATTCCGACAATTGAATAATACCCTTGCTGTAAACATTTTCAATAAAACGTTCTGAAAATTGAATATAACGGTTTGCTCTGCGTGTAACATCAATATATTGACCATCTGTTTGCACTTGTGCCAATTGCTCCTCAAAAGCAGTCCTAAATGCTTGTTTTTTTTCTCGAACGATTTGAGGATTCAATTCATAATAAGACGGAACCTGACTTTCTATGACCCCGCGTTCCTCTGCCAACTCTTCTTCCGACTTTTGTATCCCAAAATCTATAGGAGCATAGAGGTCTTCATAGTTCCAGCGGTGTCCTTTTTCATAAGCATATGGGAAACGAGCATTGTTAGGGAAGAGTAAACTAATGAGAAAAACAACCAAAAGAAGGAGGATATATCTAGCGATATTGGGTAGTGATTTTATAGTGCTGGAAAGCGTGTTATTGGTCATGCAATGGTTTTCTCTTTTGATAAAGATAGTTCAAATATAAGGAATAGGTCTAGGTGTCACAAGAAATATCATCCCAGTCTTGGCCCATATAATTGATCAACCAATTTAACGCATAATGTCTTTCATAGACGATTCCCTGATTGATCTCTTCTATTACTCTTCCATGGACTCGGGCATCTACACAAGCCCAATCATAGCGATAGTACAAATCATTTGCATCTAAGATTTCGGAT
>CAZDTI010000164.1:0-17372 GCA_964508085.1 uncultured Saprospiraceae bacterium
AAATATACGAAACTATCGTTTTACCGAATTACTTTTTCTACATTGCTTAATTACTAAAATATCTTTATCAAAAAATCACGTGGTGAATTAATATTTCGAAACTCTTTTCATCAAAAAAAAACACCCTTTTCTATTCTGTAACAATCAGTTGTTTGACAACTTTACGCTCTACTAAAACACTGTAGGTACCTGTTGATAAATCAGATAAATCGAACTTTATAGCGTTCCATCCCCTATCCGTATGTAGAGGTACATTTTTTACTATTCTGCCCAACATATCGCTCATAGTAATTAACGTTGATTTTTTTTCTGCATAAAGATTAATGTTTATCATTCCTTGACTTCTACTAACAGGATTTGGATATACAACCATCTCCTGTTCCTCTTCACAATCTACGCCTACATTAATTACTTTACTGTAGTCAAAACTACCATCTTTATCTAGCATCTTTAAGCGATAATAATTAGTGGTACTTGCTTTTTCATCCTTGTATTGATATCCTTGTGTAGTCACTCCTCCCATACCTCTTATTTCTTTAATCATCTGATAAGAAACGCCATCGCCACTTCTTTCTAATTCATAAGTATCAAAGGCTTCTTCAATTTCTGAAGTCCAATTCAATTGTACATCACATCCAATTGCTCTCCCCGTAAAGGACGATAATTCTACTGGTAAAACGATGGCCGCCTGATAGTCTTCCACTTCTCCATTGGTTTTACCTCCAGCGAAATCAGCTGCAACAAGTGGATCATCATCGGCTCGCAATCGAACATTTACCACCGCCCCTACTGTTACCGGTGTTGTAATCGTTTCTGTTACGGTAACTGGACTTGCTGTTACTTGCGATCCGGAATAGAAATCTTCATAAGTACCATCATTATTCCAATCAATCCACATTCCATAAAATACTACATCTGGCTCAGATGAATTGACTAGGATATCCACATTATAATTTGTACTTGGTGTCGCCACCATTGGGAATTGCCCGCCTTTCGATCCAAATGTTATTGCATCATCATTGGTATCTCCTGTTGCTGTTGAGTTAGAAGATTGTGAAACTTCAAAATCCGTTTTGCTTCCCAACCATACATCTGTACTACCATCTAACTCATCAAATGGCATCACATTATCCCTCATTGCTCTATGCCATGCTACAGGATAAACAACTGGTCCATCTCCGTAATCTCGTTTTACATCCAGTACAGTAATCACTAAAGTGGCTTCTTCACAAGCTACGTTCGGTGCAGGTGCAGCGTCATCACAAGTGGTGTATGGTATGTTTACATTTCCTACAAATCCGGAGGTTGGACTAAAGGTATAAGTGCCATCGACATTTAAGGTCAACGAACCTGCGTTGGCCACAAAAACGCCCATATCGTTTAATCCTCCAACTGTTGTTGAGGATCCAATGGTACCAGATACATCACCATCACCATCGCCATCCATATCTATTAAATAAGAAGTAATACTTTGATTGTCTCCTTCGCTATCCGTATCGTTGGTAGAAATATCTTCGGTAACTGCAACGCCAGCATCTGTTACTATCGCATCATCATTCGCAAAAGTAGTATTCCCACTATTTGGTATTACATCTATTATCAATTCAGAATCATCACATACTCCAGGGGATGCACCATTACAAATCGTGTATGATCGAGTAACTGTTCCTGTAAATCCAACCGTTGGAACAAAGGTATAAGTACCATCCAAATTTAAAGTTAAAGTTCCGGCATTAGCTACCAGGTTACCATCTTCATCAATTCCTGAAACGGTGACACCAGTCAAGGTCGTTGTTACCACTGGCTTCAAATCATCGGGGTCTAAATCATTAGACATTACATTTCCTGTTCCGGTCTGGCCTGCTTCAACGGTATTGACATCTGGGCTTGCAATTACGATTGGATCTTCCGGGTCTACCTCAGGAAATACTTCTATATAAACCGTCGAGGTATCACAGGCTAAAGGATTTCCATCACCACAAGCAATATAATCAAAGGATGTTTCCCCACTAAAACCAACTGCTGGCGTAAAAGTGTAGGCACCATTTTGATTGATCGTTACCGTTCCATCAGCTATATCCATTCCTCCATTACCACCATTTAGTATAACTGTTTGAGCAATTCCTTCAGGACCAACATCATTCGTACTTACATCACCTGATACTGCTATATCCATCGGTGTTTGGTTGATGTCATCTTGGGTTACTGTTGAACAAGCTGCGCTCAATTTAGTTGGATCGGCAGATGTTCCTAGCCCCTGTCCAGAAGAAGTCGCTGCGATTGGAATACCATTTCCATCTACTCCTCCTGTCAAGGTATCATTGACAATGTCAGCATAGGTAAAACCACCATCTCCCTCTAAGGCATCTGGGCAGCCATCTCCGTCACTATCTAAATCTAACCAATCTGAGTTATCAGTACCATCTGTATCAGGAAGCGGAAGTGGTGTACCACTAGTTGTCGTACAAAGTTGAACTGACGCAACAATGGCGTCCACATCAAAGTCTTGACCATTAGCACCATTATTTTCTAATCTGATATATTGGGTTCCGGCAGTAGCATTAATGACGTCTGATTGCCAGGTGGTTTGTCCAACGGTAGTGGCCGTATAGGAAATGGAACCATTCATTGCATAACCACTTCCTGCATTGGCAGATTCTTCAACATCAACTGTCACGGTACCCGTATTGTTATAATCTGTCCTTCGTCTCCATGTAATCGTATAGGTATCTCCACTAGCCAAACTAGTACCGAAATCAACAGTAATATAATCGCCTCCGGTATACATTTCTGCATAATTTCCATTCACTCCTCCGTTGATATTGGCCCCTCCCGTAACACCACTAGAATTGCCAGCATTGTAAGTACCAGTTTGAGTAGAGCCACAAGAACAAATTACAATAGAATCATCAACATTATCGTCTAAGCCATCTTCATCCTCGTCCACCATAGAGGTAGGATCTCCTGGTGTTGGGTAATCTACTTGTCCATCTCCATTCGTATCCGTACCGCCGGCTTCCACTATATCTAGTATTCCATCATTGTCAGCATCTAAATCCAAAGAATCTTCGATTCCATCGCCATCTGTATCGCAAGTGGTGATGGTTGTTACGGTCCTTAAGGAAGCATCATCGATTCTTATATCATTTCCAGTACATCCGGCAGTTAAGTTTATAAGCTCCATAACTACATTACCGCTGGTTGTTCCTGAATTCCAAGTACCAGCTACTTGCTGCCATTCATCGGGTCCGTTAGTACCACTAGTTTGTCTATCCAAGTTTATTCCACCGGTTAAACTAACCCCATCAATTTTCAATTCAAGAGTTGGATCTTCTTCTATCACCATTACCCATACAGAAAATTCATAATCGTTCCCTGCTTCTATGGCAACCGTTTGCTTCCAGTATGATTCTCCTGCAATATCATTGGGATCAATGTAGACGGAAAAACCAGTACCAGTGGTGTGATCAGGTAAAGATGCCGCGTTACAATATCCTTCGTTTGTATTACAATTTTCTGTAGCAATTACGTTGGCACCTATACCATATGAATCAGTGATGAGTACACTTCCATCAGGCGTAGAGCCTGGGTAATTGTAATAAGTACCACAATTCCCATTATTAGATGAACAGGAGCTTACAGCTACCCATCCTTGATTACTACATCCACCCTTGGTTGAATCATTATTATCTCTACCTCTACTGAAGTCAGAAGTCCAATGTGCATAGCCGTCTTCGAAATCACCGTTGAGGACTAATTCTGAACCGTAAGTAATGCCAGTTGGACATTCTATAATATCGGGTATCCCATCATTGTCATCATCAAGATCAACGGTATCAATTATTCCGTCATTATCTGAATCCTGTGAATAGGCATTTGTAGAAGTTAAAAAGCATCCCAATAAGAGTAAAAAGAGATAGAGTGGTTTGCACTTTTTAAAAAAAGTGTTTGGACTTTTGTTAAATTTTTGCATTTAAATTAGTTTTTATGCGAAAAACGTAACGATGATCTTTACATTTTTCAGTGTTTATTTATTCGGGTAAAAAGTCTCAATATCTAATCATTAGCAGGGAAAGAAAATCAGATAGGTGTGCAATTATTTGAATACTATTATTATGCCAGTTAGACAGAGACTCTTCGATAGGAATACTGTAATAACAGTATTAAATTCAAGGGTAATAAGCTATGTATTTAATGCTTTTTGAAGGGTAATGTTGTTTTTAGATGGTCTTTTTTGTGACAATTTTCCAGAAGGACAAAAAGAGTTATTTTAATTTCCAGTGCACTAAAACTCATAAGTGCCAACAACTAATCTGAAATTTAGGAACTTCAAATATTTTCGCATTTTTGGAGATGCGTGAGCAGAAAGCCGAAGCATGTTTAATCGCTATTGGCAATAAATTCTCAGTTGCATTATTATTTTATCAGGTAAGAATATTTATGTGTAATCATTGTTATAAATAGGTTTCTTTTACCATCTATGGTGGACAGATGGACGAATTAGTTTACTATATACCTCTTTCACCGACTCTAATTCCTTATTGGAAAGATCTCGCGTATTCAAGGTTTCGATGTTCGCATGCAATTGATCTATTTTTGATACCCCTGGAATAACGCAACTCACTTCTTTAAACATCAAAACCCACTTTATAGCGATATTTACCAATTCTATTTCATTTGGAAATATTGATCTTAACTGGTCAACAGCTTCAAGTCCAAGCTTGTAATCTATACCAGAAAAAGTTTCTCCTTGATCAAATACTTCTCCTTTTCGGTTAAAGTGCCGGTGGTCTCCTTCCGAAAATTTTGTGGCTGAGTTGAATTTCCCCGTTAACATTCCACTTGCCAAAGGAACTCTTGCTATAATTCCAACATTTCGTTTTTTAGCTTCCTGAAAAAGTAATTCAGCCGGGCGATGTCTAAACATGTTGAAAATTATTTGAACCGTATTTACGTTAGGGTATTCTATCGCTTTTAATGCTTCTTCAACTTTTTCGACACTTACCCCTAGGTTTAATATTTTTCCTTCTTCTTTAAGCTTTTCAAATTCCTCAAAAATCTCTTGTCGATAATAAACTGCTGTAGGAGGACAATGTAATTGAATCAAGTCTATACAATCTAAGCCTGTATTTTTTAAACTTTGTTCCACATATTCCCGAAGAATTTTTGGTTGATATCCAGCACTTACATGTGGGTTAATAAATCTTCCACATTTAGTCGCAATGTAAATTCTCTCTTTGCGCGATCTAATTAGTTTCCCTACTGCACGTTCACTCAATCCGTTTTCGTAAACATCCGCAGTATCAATAAAATTTATGCCATTATCAACAGCTTGATTGAGAATATATTCTGCATTAGTATTGTTAAATTCGCTCCCCCACTTCCCTCCAACTTGCCAAGTTCCCAAGCTAATTTCGGAGATCTCAAATCCCGTTTTTCCAAGTTTTCTATATTTCATTTCTTAGTCATTGTTACGTTAGAATAAATAAGTTTAAGCTGACCAAATGTAAATAAATTTCCAACACTATTTCACTTTCTTAAATCTAGAAAAACATATTTGGCTTAGGAGATGTGGCACAATTACCTACAGCAAAAACAGGAGCGGCAATTAGAAAACAAGTTCCAGTCGTTGTTGCAAACCTACTACAATCAATAAAGAATAATAGTATTTCAAGCAAAAAGTATAATGGTTACTCCTCTTGTCCATTAGTAACAGGATATGGAAAAATGGTACTGGCCGAATTTGATTATAATAAAAATTTCACTCCTGATCCTAAACTAAAACAAATGTTAGTCTTTAATTCAAATAAAGAACATTGGAGGTTATGGATGTTAAAGAAATATGGCTTACCGTATTTGTATTGGAATAAAATGATGAAAGGTCAAAATGTGTAAAACAGAATTGTAATTTATTTGAAAAGAATAAAAACAGCATTTAGTCCTTTTTTATTTAGAAACATATTTGCAACTATTTGGTCGTTCGCTTCCTTCTTTCGTGCGTAATAAGGAAGCGAACTGCTAAGTGCCAATAGCTAGTTGCAGCTGTTCGACCGCAGGGAAAGCGGCTGCAACTAACAGTCTCGTGTATGCAGTGTTGCCAACTTTTGCTAGCAATGAACATCATACTCTTTATTATCCTTTCCTTTTTTTCACTTTTTGCAATTGCTCATCGCCCCAAGTTTTTAGATGATTAAGGACCGGCATTAATTCTTTCCCTGTGTCTGTTAATGAATATTCTACCTTCGGGGGGACTACCTTATACACCTTCCTTTTTAATAATTTATCCTGTTCTAGTTCCCTCAATGTTTGGGTCAACATTTTAGGTGTAATATTTTCAAGCTTCCTTTTTAACTCGCCATAACGGAGCACGTTATCTGACCTGAAGATATACCAGATGATACGACCTTTATATTTGCCGCCTATCCTTCTAAAGGCATAATCTAAAGAACAATAAGGTCCCGTTGAAATTTTTTTTGCCATAAATCTCGATTTTTATTCCTTGTAAAGTACTGATAATCAGCTTTAGTATACTTTTGTATAGTATATACCTTTTAAGTGCATACTTGTTTGAAAGATACAATCAATCTAGCTTTGTTCAAAATTATTTTTATAAAAAAACATAACTAATGAAAGTATATCACTTACACAAAGCAGGACCAGTAGAGCATCTACAATTATCTACAATTGAAAAACCAAGCCCTGCTAAAAATGAGGTTCTCATCAAGGTCAAAGCCATCAGTATTAATCCTGTTGATGTAAAAACAAGAAGGAATGATGGTGTTTTAAGTTGGCTATTTCAAGAGCAGCGTCCTGTAATTTTAGGCTGGGATATAGCTGGGGAAATTGTTAAAATTGGAAATGGCGTTGAGCAATTCAAGGTCGGAGATAGGGTTTTTGGAATGTTGAATTTTATGGCTCCTGGAAATGCCTATGCTGAGTATGTTATTGGGAAAACGACTCACCTTGCAAAAATACCACATGGGACGTCTTTCAATGAAGCTGCAGGAGCTACCTTAGCTTGCTTAACTGCTCTTCAAACCTTAAGAGGCAATGTCAAAGCTGGCGATAAAGTACTCATCCATGCAGGTTCTGGAGGAGTAGGACACTACGCCATACAAATTGCAAAACATTATGGTGCTCATGTAATTAGTACTTCTTCTGGAAAGAATAAAAAATTCTTGGAAGGTTTGGGGGTGGATGTACATATTGATTATACGACAGAAGATTTCACAAAAGAATTAGTGGATGTTGATTTTGTTTTGGATGGAGTTGGTGGAGAAAATATTTCTAAGTCAGTAGAAGTTACCAAAAAAGGCGGCAAAGTCATTACCTTACCTTCGCCCGACATTTCGGCTGAAGTGGAGGCATTAGCAAAAACCAAAGGAATTGACCTATCCTTTTATTTGGTAGCAGCGAATGGATCAGATATGAAGGAAATAGCACAAATGTTGGAACAAGGAATTATCCGTACAGAGGTTGCAGCAACTTTCCTTTTTGAAGATATTAAAAAAGCTCATTCGAAAGTCGAAACAGGAAGAACGGTAGGTAAAGTAATTCTAACTTTATAATATATTTTTGCTCAGGACCACGTCCCTTTTGTTTGTTGCAGCGGTTCCTTAGGGAGAGCCGCTGGAACTAACGACCATGGGGCTATCTTATCTAGTTCTCAGCTGTTTCTCTTTTCATTCAATTGATTCAAGAAGTTGATTCACCTCATCATCATACAAGATTCCATAGTCTAATTTCTTGGCTTTTTCCAAGTTTATTCGTGCTTCATTTTTTAATCCTTTCATCAATAAAACTTTTGATATAATAACCCTTCTTCAATAAACACTGGCTCATTACTATTAATCAATTGTCTTGCTTCTCTTTCCACTCTCCCATAATTAGCGATCTCGAATTGTTCTTTTATATATTTTAATATTTTATTGTAATCTCGCATTTTTTTAATGTATCGGTATTATTTTTTGTTAATAACTGAGACCTCGAGAATACAACGCAGTATCAAAGAACAATTAGCTGCTTGAGCAAGCTCGCCGGCATTGACTTGTACTCATTATTCGGCACTGGCTTTATCCTTATTTTAAAAATACCGGCCGATCAACTCATGTTCCACAATTACTTTCTTTAAATCATAAAAATCTACTTCTCCTTGATGTTTCCAAACGAGTTTTCCATTAGGTTCTATTAACATGGAATAAGGGAGTGCACCATTCCAGTCCGGGTCAATTGCTTCTATTAATGCATATTTATCGGAATTAGAAAAAAGATAATTTGGTACCGCAGAGTATTTTTCTTTTAAAAACTTGAGGACCTTGTTTTTTTGTCTAGGGTTATCTGCCGAAATTGAAATAAATTCAAAATCTCTAGCCCCATACATTCTTTGGAGCTTAATAAATTCAGGATATTCAATTACACAGGGACCACACCAAGTCGCCCAAACATTAATTAACCTAAGCTTTCCAGAATCTTCATTTTTTAATAATTCTTGAATATCTACTTCGTTTAGATCAGATAAGCTTACTTCTTTTTCATTCCATTCTTTATTTATTTTTTCTTTCGTTTTTAATTTCCACCCCCATTTAGTAGAGCATCCAAATGTTTTTGTGATAGGGTTAGATACTACCTTTCCATCTAATATTGAATCTAATGCTTCTCGTAAGTCTTCCGCATTTGTGGTTCCTGGTTTTTCTACAGAATCTAATCTTCCTCTGTAGGCTAATGTCTGATCTTTATCAAATACAAAAACATGGGGAGTTGCAACAGGTCCATATTTCAATGAAACAGCTTGATCATCACCATCGTACAAGTAAGGAAAATTATATTTTTTATTCTTTACTCGGATTTTCATTTCCTCATAATCATCGTTTAAATCACTGTATCCTAGTTCTTCATATAATAACCCCAGAGGACTATTAGGGGAGATCGCAACAAAAGCAACTTCTTTAGAATTATAATCTGACACTACTTTTATAAACCGATCCTCATAAGCTTGAGCCGTGGGGCAATGATTACAAGTAAAAACAACTACTAAGGCCTTTTTTTCATTAAAATCATCTAGACTATAAAATTTCCCATCAGCAGCAGGCAATTTGAAATAAGGTGCTTTGTCCCCAATTGATAAGGTCTTGACGGCTTGTTCTGATACAGGTATTGGATTAGCGACAAATGAATCATTAGATGGGATTCTGGCTTCATCTTGTTCAACGTTAGAACAGCTTAAAATTAAAATTGCACCGATAAAGGAGAGGATTTGTAGTTTCTTCATTTTGATTTATTCATAAAAAAATTAGGTGTTATCTTTTGCCCTGTCACTTATCATTTAATTAATGATAAGGGCTTCTCGAGATAATATAGAATCATAACTTGAACGAATTTCAAGATAATAAATACCTGAGGTGAGATTAGCAACATTTATAATCTGACCATCAAGCTTGCCTTTTTTTATTATTGTTCCATAAATATTGAATATAGAATAACTAATTTCATCTTGGTTATGAATTATATTGATTTGGTCAACTACAGGATTAGGAAAGATAAGAATAGTAGGCAGCTTAAAGGGAATAGAAACCACATTAGAATTAGATGAAGAACCATCTAAATCATATTGCCGGATATAGTAATAGTTAATTCCAGTTTCTGGGTTTTTATGCAAAAAATCATACTGCTTATTCTGATTTTCCATTCTAGACGCTTCCCGTTTGCCTATTATTTGGAATTGCCCCGATTCTGTCGAGTGTAAAACTTCGAAATAGTCATTATTGATTTCCACAGCAGTTACCCATTCAAGTAATACACCATCAGATGTATTTTTAACTTCAAGAGGCTTTAAATATTCAACAGGCAATGGAGGAGAATATTCATAAGCTCCTATATCTGGCGCAGAACTAATAGGTCTTTGGATATTGAGTATATCCATCTCTGCGTAGCAACCTGATGTTGTATTCGCAGCATCGATGGCAGGACTTCCAGACATTAAACTGAAGTCGAAATTATTGAGGTCATTAAACATCGGAGATTGACCTAATAAACTATTCCCTCCAATCTGGCTATAAAGATTTGAATTGAAATTGACGTTATAATCATAGCTAATATTAGTGCCATTAGTTGTATTAAGTCGTTCGCCAGTTCTGGCATAGAGGATGTTGTTATGGGCTTTTATATCATCAACGAAAATAGTAGTTATCTCGCCGTCACTAATTTCTGTACTTTCCCCATTGTTGTAAACGGTATTATTAAGTATATCTACCTTTTCACTTTCAAATATATGAATACCACGACCACCGTTATCATAGACAATATTGTTTTCGATTAGTGTTCTCCCGGTATAATTACCATTAGCGGAACCATTTTGAGTGTTTCGTGAATCATCAATAATAATTCCATTGCCATCTGTAATTGCACAGGGCGCATCGATCCAAGGAACAAACATTCTATTGTTGTAAACAATATTATTTCTTATAATATTTCTAATACCAGAGTTGTTATCAAAATTCCATAATTGATAAAAACTAATGCCGCTTGTTCCATAAATAGAATACCAAGCATTATTATATATCTCACAATCTTCAATAGTAATATAATCAGTATGTATAGCTGATATTCCTACACCTGCACAATTATGAACTTTACAGTTCTTTATGGTTATATGGTGGTTTTTTCCGTTGTAGCGGCCATCTGAAGCGATACCATTACCATTATAAAAACCATCAGGACTTCCGCTTGGGTCATTGCATCCCCCTGCCTGATTAAGTGCATCATTCAGATTGATATTAGAATTATTTCCCTCAATTTCTAAACCTATAATTTCAATATATCCGATACCTCCTTCAATTTTTATTCCGTGCCAACCGTTAAAAGATAGCTTAGGTTGGTGCCCAGCATAATTTATATAAGTAATAGGATTGCCCTGTGTTCCTCCTCTATTTATATAGACTAAATCTTCCCATGTATAGGTATTAGAGTATACTCCATTCATGATATAAACTACATCCCCGGGATTAGTCAGGTTTGCTGCTGTTTGAATCGTTCTGAAAGGACTACTAGAAGACAATCCATCATTATTATCGTCACCATTGGTGGAAACATAATAATTTGTTGCAGTTAAGGAATAACTAAAAAGTAAAAACATGAAGTTTATGATAAGCCTTAGCATTATTATAAAATTTTATTTCTTAATATTTCGGTTTTGAGGTTTTGATATTAGAACAAGCCGTTTGAATCTTTATTACCAAAAAATAGTTGATTTTTCATTAAAACCTTTGTAACAATATTGGAAGATAAAGGTTTATATAATTACCCCTGCCCTACTTTCTCAACAATACACCTACATAATGACATACAATCACCCAAGCTCATGCTACATGGTAACCAAATTCTAAAAAACACTAAGTGTAAAACTTCTTTTAATCTTTTTCACACCGAAATACTACATTCCAAACGATAATGGCTCTGGCCAAATACCTACTAGTTTTGATTTTAGACAGATCTGGCAAAACAGGGCCCGATTTATTTTATTCATCTTTAATAACACCTGCTCTAACAAGTTTTTGAAAATCAGGATGCTTTCGATCTTTTTCTATACCCTGATGAACAACATCCTCAAAGTGAACAGTATTGAATACCTGTTCTGGGATTTCTTGTAGCCTGACTCTTGACGAAGAACGACTAACATCAGTTTCTTCCACCGTGTATTCTTGACCTACTTGCAAAAAGTTTTGAGCCTTTCTTTGATCAAGTTCATACCCACCATTTAATCCATTTTCAGTTACTCTTATTTTATGTCCTTTTAAAGCAAAAACATTCATTGCTCACAGTTTAATTAATTTATCAATTCTCTTTTACCACAAAAAAATTCATACCGAAAAGAGCTTACCGCACCCTTAAGATAAGGAAATAACAGTAAATTTCCGTGTTCTTGGATAGGGCTTTTGGGAAATTATAGGGCGGGTTGTTGCGCGGTCTGACATCTACGCGAGAGCCGAGGTACGACTAAGTGCATTGTAAACTAAGTTCTGTCCGTTTTGACTGTTTCTTTTGAGATTGTTCCACCTCTGTGTCAATCCTCTCGCAGCCTTTAATTCCTAATGGGAAATCCGCCCGCTGACACACTTTATGAAACAGTCTCACTAATTTAGTTTTAAAACAATCATTACCATGTTGCCAATGTATCTCTTTCTCCACCTCTTACTTCTTTACCTATAGATAAAAGTTCTTTGAATTGCAATTTATTATTAAAATAGTAAAATCGTTCCTTGTTAGTCTTGTCTAAAAATATACTATCTACTTTTGTTTCAATCCCATTGTTTATTTCTTTTGACTTAGCGGATAGATTTAATGTTTGAAATTTTTCGAAATAGTAAGTTGGTTGAAAACTAAACAAATTTTCAGCGACATATACCCGTTCGTCTTCTTTAGAACTTTGTTCAATGTCAGTGTCATCCTTATCTATCATTGTAATGAGTTTTAAAGTAAGTATTTCATATTCCCCTTGTTCGTTTTTTTTGTAATTAACTTCAAAAGTTAATTCTGTTAGTCGTTCCCGTCTTTGATTTTCTATAGACATTTCTAATAAGCCTGTGTTTTCAGATGCCGTTTTATGTTTATAAGTATAATATCCTCTTTGAAAGTCTTTATTTTGTTTTGCATATAGATTAAAGTCATTTTTTCTTTTTTTCTTTCTATTTTTCAAAGGAGTATAAAATACGAGTCGGTGCTCGTCAATAAACGCAATGTAGGAGAAAAATTCAAAAGATACTGTTTCTGCTTCTCCCAGGAAACTAAGCTCTGGGGCCAGTTCAAATTTATTTATTACTACACCGTCAATGGTTTCATCAGATTTTTTTATCCGTAATTCGAACCAGCCGTTCCAACACTTTGGAAGAAGATGAGATTCATTCTCGTCATTAAAGCTTTTGGAGTAAGGCTCCCCAAATTTATTAAGGTTACTTTTGAAAGATTTATTACAGGAAAATAGAAAAAACAGGAAAAGTAGAATAAAGGATATGTTTTTCATTTGTAATTTAAGTTGAAGGGTCTGTACTTATTGTTCTATTGTACTTTTGTGGAGGACAGAGTTAAAATTCAAGCCTATGCCCCAGTAAGATTTTGCAAAGGAGTGGTGTTTTGCGGAGCCCTGCTTATTATGAATCCAGTCTTGAACATCTAAATACTTACTATGTCCGAGAAAACTTAAGCTGGCTCCAAAGCCACTATTATGACCAATATTAACACTCGTTAGAGCCCGATTTAGAAAAAGCTCTTTTTTGTTTTTTGCAGGAACCAATGGTAGTCCAATTCGGGAGGCCAAACGATAAGCATCTTGTACATCGCCCGTAAAACGTTCATAAGAGATTTGTACTTTCCAATTACGAATAGGATTATTTTTATCCGGAGCATCAAAACGATCCGTGCCAAATTGAAAAAGGAACCCTCCAGTCCACCATCTATCATTTAGATCAGCGAGCCTTCTAAAAGGAGTGGCATCATTATAATAGCCCACCCTAAATAGTCTATAATTCAATCCAGCATAACCAACATTTTGATGCCTCTTATGATTATTTGCAACAAAACTTGTCCCAATAGTAGCAGAGATGCGTCCAGCATCTTGTAGGAAGGAGGAGGCTGTCATCCCGTTAAAAGCTTTGTGGTCATATAAGTACTCATTTAAATGAGGGCGATATCCTGTTGTAGCTGTAAAAGAATTAACAACATCTATTTCTGTGACGCTATATTCTTTAAGGATATTACAACCTAGACCTTTAGCATATAGGTTTACGGCTAGCTGATAGGAGGGTTGAACATAGCCATTGTTTTCTTTACCAAATGAGATTGAACGAGTTATTCCCAATGCTAAACTTGCAGTATAATTAGATGACCCTTTTGTAAAACCAAAAAAATACTTAACCTTTACGCCTATACCAAAATCAAATGGATTAGACTGCCCAAGAGAAAACGGAATAAAGTTGTATAAAAAAAAAGAAAGTAAAAGAATATTTCTTGTTTTCAAAACTTCTGGTTTTTTTGGTTTTAATAAAAAAAAACGGAATATTATTGTTAAATTTATTTAATTTTAAGAACTATTCCTAATCAAACAAAAAAAACCTTTTTTACTTTTAGTAAAAAAGTATCTATCATCCAATATTAAATCAACTTCGATGTACCAATTAACCAATACTAAACCTATTTATACATACCTCATTTTATGTTTTTATATTTTTAATATCACTTGTTGCTGTAATAGCAATACTGGCTTTCACAAAGTATCTTCACCTAAGGATATTAATCATAAAAAAGTAACCCACACTATTATTGGAGATTGTAAAGCAAGAAAAAACCACATCTTTGTTGAAGAGTTTTCCGCATCCGATGTTTTGGCTAGTGAATTAAAACATCTTGAAGATCTAAAAAATGTACTTGGTCGAAATGTCAATAGCACAGAGCTTCAAAAAATAAGCCCAGCTACGAGAGCTTTCAACACTCATGGGTTTATTTTTGATAACAGTATTTCTAGTATTCATAATAAATACATCGAAGGACTACTTAAATCCAGAGAATTTATCGACAGTAAACAATGTATTGGCAACACTGCAGCCAAGGTTAATGATATTGTAATTTATAAAGATGAAGATGGTCTGGTTGTTCATTCTGGGGAAGTAATCTCTACAAAAAATTTTATCATTCGAGTTCGTAGTAAGTGGGGGCATGGACCTACCTACGAACACAACTTAGAGATAATTCCAATTAAGCATGAATCGTATTCGTTTTATCGGAAGAATTGTTAATGTCAAAATTAAACAACTAAAACAATCGTAATGAAAACATCCATAATGCTAAGCTGTTTGGTTTTATTTGGTTTCTGTTTAAACCTTCAAGCCCAAAACAACTGTGATGAAGTATATTCATCGTTAAGTGAATTTGGACGTGTTGCAGCATTTAGTTCTGCTAGTGGTCCAGCTTCTTTCAGAAAAAAAGTCAGCCAAAATAACATGTCAGGGACAGTTCTTCAATGTGATAACATACAAGGCAGAGCTTGGGAAGACATGTTTAATGAAATAAACGGTAATTCTACTGAAACTGGGAGTACGGGTCAAAAGACTGGCAGAAGGAAATCATGGCTTAATTTCATTCTTTCTCTATTTAAAAAAACACCAAAAGTTGCACCCAAAACGGATCTAAAATATTCCTTCATAATTGCAACTTTTGGATATTCACCACAAGTGGATATTCAAAAAATAAAAGAATTTGTAGCGTCAAACCCATGGGATCGTGGCTTTGATATTGCTTCGCATTTAGCGGTCGATGTTCTATTAATGCATCATAATGATCCTAACAGAGATAAAAGTTATAATACCTATAGCCTTAACGAAATGAAAAGAGCGAAAAAATTATATGCTAATTAATATTTAGGATTGTGTCTACTACCTGATGCCCCTTGCATAGAACGCAAACTCATTTTTGATTACTTCATCAAAACCAATTTCTCCGTTTTAACAATATCTTCATTTTTGATTTGAAATATGTAAATACCATTCTCATATTCAGATAAATCTAAGCGATATGAAAATGCGGTCGAATATTATTTATATATCCTTATTACAGTTGAAAAATCTCTTATTGCTTTAATAGCATACCATATTTGTCTATTCCAATTGCAAAACCATCGGAAGTTATTGTAGTCACTTTAAAATCAAACCGCTCAAAAAAACGAAAGGTGTGCTGCGAGGTGTTTAACGAAATATTGTGATTTGGATAGGCCTTTTTTATTTCATCAAGTCTAAACGTAATTAGTTTTTGCCCCATTCCTAGTTTATGAAAGTCATGATGAATCATCCCCCAAGCCATGCTTGCTATCAAATTCTCAGAAACTATATAAAAACCACCGCAACCAATAACTTTTTTTTCTTTTTCAATGACAAAATACTTTTCAACAGTTGAATTACGATAAGCGATTTTTTTTTTGATCTTGGCCATTTAACCAAACTTCAAAATCTATTAATTCAGAATTAGCAAAATATTGAGGACAATTACTTTTAAAAATTTGAATGCAGGCAGATCTATCTTCTGCTACATAAGGTCTTATCATTGTATTAATTTTTATCGAAATGGTGTTCAGTAATTTTCATTTGTTTTAATGTTCAATCCTATTTGAATATAGGAATTTCATTTTCTTAACTACCGACAATGACCGTGGGGAGGTTGCAAACTAACCGTTGGCAAACCTCCAGTACGGAGCGAATGCGGGGTATTGACAGGTGTACCTTGTGTGTGCCCAGAATGGGCACCAATTCCTCTCAAAGTTAAGTAATTATTCTGAGACGCTACAGGCAATAAGAACTCTACGGAGATGCAAGTTCTATCGCCCAAAGGGTGCACCTTAGCTGAAATATTGGCGATATAGCTTTCTTAATAGGTTTTCCAAACAAAGCGCTTTTAACCGTGCTTTCAAAAAATGAACTAATCTAAGCCCCTCCGAATTTAGAAAAAAACACCCGAAAAGTCAATTTTGGCGTAAAGGGTCAAAAGGTTGTCTTTAAGTGTCAAAAACCCCATTTGGACACTCCGCATCTTTGTATCATCGATATTAAAACAAAATATGATGATGACTTTAGAAAAATTTAAACGTACATTTTTACTATTACTATTATTTATTCTATTCCTAAGTTGCAGTAGGGCCGTTTTTGACATGCAAAGACAAGTCAATAATAGTATCAGTGCTTTGCCGGAAGTCAGTCCAGCCCCAAAAGATAATCCTATAACCATTGAAAAAACGGAATTAGGGAAGCAGCTCTTTTTTGATCCCATCCTCTCCTTTAACAATAAAATTTCATGTGCGACCTGTCATAGCCCTACGAAAGGTTTTGCGGATGGATTGGAGAGATCGAATGGGTTCTCAGATGGAATAAAAACCAAAAGAAATGCCCCAACGATATTAAACGTAGCTTTCAATGGTATCGACTTAGCAGGAAATCTCGATCCAGAAAATAGTCCTCAGTTCTACGACAATCGAGCTCACTCCTTGGAAGAGCAATGTATGGGGCCATTGCTCAGTCCCGAAGAAATGAAAGGCACCGAATTCTCAGAGGGAGATTACATTGAATTACTGGAGCAAGAAGTTACCAGTATCAAAGCTTATCGAACACTTTTTTATAAAGCCTTTTCTGACTCTACGGCTACCATTGATCGAATCACCAAAGCCATTGCTACATACGAACGTACATTAATCACTCCCAACGCTCCATTCGATCGCTACATGCGGGGAGATTTAAATGCCATGACGGCAAAACAGATAAAAGGTATGACGGCCTTTATTACCACCGGATGCAATAATTGCCATTCTGGACCTATGTTCAGCGACTATAAACTGTACGTGC
>CAZDTI010000165.1:0-17319 GCA_964508085.1 uncultured Saprospiraceae bacterium
AAAATGCACGAAAACGAAATCGCCAAAGAAGTAGTAGACGCCTGCTACAAAGTTCACAAAACAATGGGGCCAGGCTTATTAGAAGCAGTATACGAAGAAATACTAGCCTATGAATTAAGAAAGCGAGGATTCAAAGTAGAGCGACAAAAAGCCATACCAGTATTCTACGAAGACATCAAAATGGAAATAGGCTACCGAGCAGATTTGATCGTAAACGACAAAGTAATAATAGAATTAAAATCAGTAAAAGAACTCATCCCCAAGTATTTTAAAGTAACAACCAATTACCTAAAACTTTCAAAATTAAAACTAGCACTATTAGTAAACTTCAACGAAAGCCTAATAAAAAATGGCATCAAAAGAATAGTCAATGGCCTATGAAATATTAAACCTCAGAATCAAAGCACTTGAGACGCGGGAGGAAGTACGATGCGAAAAAAAATGCACGCAATAACTAACGCGTAAAAAGAACCTTTGCGAGCTTAGCGAACTTTGCGCTCCACAAACACACTATAAAAGAGCGTTAACGAGTATCCGCGAAAATCGAGAATCGCTTGAACGTATTGGGGAACGCAAAGGGCGCTAAGCTCGCAAAGCACTTGAGGCGCGGGAGAAGAATGATACTTAAAAAACAAACCAAATAATCGCGCAAGAAAATAAACAAACATGAAATTTCTAACAGAATACAGAGACCCCGAAGTAGCCCAACGCTACCTCGAAGAAATCAAAAAAACAGTGACCCAACCCTGGACCATCATGGAAGTCTGCGGAGGCCAAACCCATAGCCTCGTCAAAAATGGTATTCTCAATATGTTGCCCAAAGAAATTAATATGGTACACGGTCCTGGATGCCCGGTTTGTGTAACCCCACTTAATTTAATTGACAAGGCAGTTTATCTTGCGGAAGAGAAAAATGTAATTCTCTGTTCCTATGGAGATATGTTACGAGTGCCCGGCTCTTCAAAAAGTTTGTTAGAAGCAAAGGCAAATGGAGCAGACATTCGCATTCTTTACTCGCCTTTAGAAGCAGTGAAAATAGCACAGGATAATCCGGATCAACAAGTGGTGTTCTTTGCGGTCGGTTTCGAAACTACAGCCCCAGCGAATGCACTTTCGGTAGTCCATGCCCATCGATTGAATCTTAGCAACTATTCCATTCTCGCCTCTCACGTATTAGTCCCTCCAGCTATAGAAGCGCTGGTCAGTGATGACGATTGCCATGTGCAAGGATTCTTGGCCGCCGGACACGTTTGTACCATAATGGGAATGCAGGAATATTTTCCTTTGGTTGATAAATTCAAAGTACCAATAGTGATTACTGGTTTTGAACCCATAGATATTTTGCAAGGAATCCTAATGACTGTTCAGCAATTAGAAAAAGGAGAAGCGAAGTTAGAAAACCAATATGCTCGGATGGTTAGAGAAAATGGAAATCCAAAAGCGATGGAGACCATCTATGAAGTTTTTGAAGTGACGGATAGAATGTGGCGAGGCATGTCAGTAATTCCTAAAAGTGGCTACGAGGTCAAAAATGAATATGCGGAATTTGATGCGAGGGTGAAATTTAATGTCAATATTAAAGAAGCTCCTGAGAATGAAGAATGCATTGCTGGAGATATAATGAAGGGAAATAAAAAGCCCTTTGAATGTCCAAACTTTGGAACGAAATGCAAACCAGAAAATCCACTTGGTGCACCCATGGTCAGTTCGGAAGGTGCTTGTGCAGCTTACTACCATTTCTCAGACATGATTAATAAAATAGAAAAACAAACCGCTTAGAACATGGAGGCAGAAACGCAGAAAGAGAAAAAAATAAAAATGCAGCTCCAATGTCCAATGCCCAATTTGGATATTGAAATCATTACCTTAGGTCATGGAAGCGGAGGTATTCTAACAAACAGATTACTAGATACGGGGGTCTTCGATTTATTGAAAAATGATTTACTAGATAAACGTCATGACGGCGCTACTTTAAACTTAACAGGTAAGACAGCTTTTACAACAGATAGCTTTGTCATCTCTCCGATCTTTTTTCCTGGAGGAAACATAGGCGAATTAGCGGTCAATGGAACCGTCAACGATTTAGCGATGTGCGGTGCTATTCCGAAATATCTTTCTTTAAGCTTCATCATAGAAGAAGGCTTGACGATGAAAGAATTTTGGGACATTCTGGTTGCAATAAAATTCGCTTGTGAACAGGCAGGCGTACAAGTCGTAACCGGAGATACCAAAGTCGTGGAACGAGGAAAGGGCGATAAAATTTTTGTAAATACAACTGGTGTAGGAGAAATTCACGCCAAAGCAAATATTGATATTGACAATGTAAAAGTCGGAGACAAAATCATAGTTAGTGACAATCTAGCCACTCACGGAGTCGCAATTATGTCCGTCCGCGAAGGTCTTGAATTTGAAACAACCATTGAAAGTGACACCCAAAATTTAAACCACATCACAAAAGCGCTCCTGGATGATTTCGGAAAAGAGATTCACTTGTTTCGCGACCCAACCAGAGGAGGTGTTGCTACTGTTCTAACAGAAATTGCACGTGACACGAAACTTGGCATTGATATTCACCAAAAAAACATTCCTATTGACGAGCAAGTACATGCCGCCTGCGAAATATTAGGGCTTGACCCTCTTTACGTCGCTAACGAAGGTATTTTCTTAGCCATTGTAGACGGATCTGTTGCTGACGATTTATTGAGCAAAATGAAATCTTTTGCAGCTTGTAAAAATGCTACGATTATTGGCGAAGTGGTTGAAGAGCATCCTCGGCAAGTCGTACTAACAAGTGGAATTGGAGGTAAACGAGTAGTCAATATGTTGGTTGGCGAACAACTGCCTCGAATTTGTTAATTGAGTTTGTTAATGAACAAAAAAACAGATATACAATCCAGAACTCACATTGTGAAATTGGTCAATGAGTTTTATGAAAAAGCATTGACTGATGACTTGCTCGCTCCTATTTTTTTAGAGGTTGCTGAAGTAGACCTAACAAAACACTTACCGATTCTTTATGACTTTTGGGAAAGTGCTTTGTTTCAAGTTGGAAAATACAAACGAGACACTTTCGGAGCTCATTTAGACTTGCATCAAATAAAACGTTTAGAGACCGTTCATTTTAACCGCTGGTTAGAATTGTTCAATGAAACGGTTGATCATTCTTTTGAAGGAATTAAAGCAACGCAAGCAAAAGAAAGAGCACGATCTATTGCTATTTTCTTAAATGGCAAATTGAATAATTTGGATAGAATGAAATTTGAATTGAATAATTAGAATATGGATAAAACAGAAAAGATAGCATTAAAAACGATCGTCAATAAAACACGACTTTTCAAAGGAGATGAAGACAGTCCCCTACTCGCTCCAAGAGGAGTATTTTTAAGCAACAACAAGCTCTTTGTTGCCGACACCGCACAAAATCGATTATTCATTTGGAATAAATTACCAGCGAGCGAATTCCAAAAACCTGATGTCGTTTTAGGACAGATAAAAAAAGAAAAAACGGGAAGAAACGCTAAAGGAAAAGTGAGTGCTTCCAGTTTATTTTATCCATCCGGTATTTGGTCTGATGGCGAAAAGCTAATCCTCTCCGATGCGTGGAATCATCGAGTTCTAATTTGGCTAAGCATGCCGACCGAAGATGGTCAAGCTGCTGATGTAGTAATAGGTCAAGCTGATTTTGAAAGCAACGATCCAAATGTAGACGGCGTTGGAAGTTCACCAACCGCACAATCTCTAAACTGGCCTTATGGCGTTTTTTCTGATGGAGAACAACTTTGGATCGCAGATACCGGTAATCGCAGAGTGTTGTATTTTGAAAAAATCCCTACCACTAATTATACAGCTGCAGATAAGGTTATTGGAAAACCAAATTTCAACGAAAGAGACTACGATCACAATGATCCCATCTGGCCTTATTCCGTTAAAGTAAGCCCAAATGGACAAATGGCCATTACGGATACCCAATACTACCGTGTCCTATTGTGGCAGGATTGGAAAAAAGCGGTAGACAAAAAAGCGGATGTCATTATTGGTCAAGAATCCTTTGAAGGAAATGGGCAAAATCAATTCAATTGGTTTCCAAAACCAAATACGTTAAACTGGTGTTATGACACTTGCTTTTACAAAGACGGATTATGGGTAGCTGATACCGGGAGTAGTCGTGTCCTCTGGTTCGACAAAATACCCACCGAAAACAACACAGATGCAAACAATGTGTTAGGTCAGGATGACTTCAATACAGGAAGCGAAAATAAAAACACCATTTGGAGCACGGAAGGATCATTGTATTGGCCCTTTCAAGTCAGCATAGAAGATCAAACGATGGTCGTTGCAGACACTGGAAATCATAGAGTTGTGATTAATCATTTAAACTTTTAAATCTTAATTCATGGAGGCATCCTTCCCGCTGTTGTTCGCAGCGATCGTAGGTTTTGGTCATGCTTTTGAAGCAGATCATTTAGTAGCAGTAGGCAATATTGTAACGAAAAGAAATAAGCTCAAACTGGCTTTAAAAGATGGCGTGTATTGGGGACTTGGCCATACCTCTACCATATTTTTGATAGGCTTTATAATGATCATAGGGAAGTCTACTTTCTTAAATGGATACTTTGGTTATCTAGAAGCTTTTGTTGGTTTGATGTTGATCGTTTTAGGTATTTATCGTTTGTACGAATATTATGACGACAAAAAGAAAGAGGCCTTGCATAAGAAGCAACATGAAGACGGTCAGCTTCACAATCACTTCATTCAAGTAGATGAGGAAGGCAATCATCGTTTGGCATACGGCGTTGGTTTGGTACATGGATTAGCTGGAAGTGGTGCTATGATCCTAATCGTTATGGCGGAGGTACAGACTGCTTTAAGTAGCCTATTGTATTTGTTGATATTTGGAATTGGCTCTGTCGTTGGCATGTTGGTCGCTGCAGGAATATTCAGTTTACCATTCTCAAGGAAAATATCTGAAAACGACAATGTTTATTTTGGTTTGGTCTTACTCTCTTCCTTTCTTTGTATTGGTTTCGGAGCCTATGTCATTTTTGAAAACTTAAATTAAGGGAGTTCGCAAAAAATAATCTACCCCTTGGCTAATTTATTTCCTCATCCCTAAACGACAAAAATGGAAGACTACGACCCAAAAGAGTTTCTACTTTTTGCTTTAAACCATTTCGATTTAAGTGTAGTGAAAAGTGATGAAAAAATGATTCATATAGAACAGGATTATGCCATTGAAATAGAAGGAAAAAATCTGTTCAAACTATTGCAAGGTGGACAGGTGATCGCTCCTTTCGCAAATGCAGAGGAATTATGTAATTTTATAAAAAAGGACATCGAACTCAATGAAGAAAGTTGAATTAAATATCATAGCCTTAGCCAATAGCGAGAGCAGCAAAGGAAATTTCTCTCTAATTCTGGAAGAGCAAAAAGGCTTTCGACGATTGCCTATTACTATTGGCCCCTTTGAAGCGCAAGCCATTGCCATTTATCTCGAAAAAATGCAACCCAATCGCCCTTTAACGCATGACCTTTTCAAGAACACTTTAGAGGAGTCAAATGTAAAAGTAACTGAGGTAATTATTGCTAAATTATTAGATGGTGTTTTCCATGCAAAGTTAATTGGCAAAAAGCAAGATGGAACTGCTTTCGAGGTTGATGCACGCTCTTCGGATGCAATTGCGATGGCCGTTCGCTTCAGTTGTCCGATCTATACTACAGAAGAGATTATGCAAAGCGCTGGTGTGGTCTTAGATAGCCCGAGTAAGGCTTTTACGAATAAGCGTGGGAGTTTATCAGAGTATTCCTTAGAGGAACTGGAGCAACTGTTAAAACAGGTTTTGGCTAAGGAAGATTATGAGAGTGCTTCCAAGATTAGAGACGCGATAGAGAAGAAGGGCTAGGTTTTCTCGCCCCATTGTAATCTCTTGATATCATTACGACCAACAGCACTTTTAATTCAGATACCTTTCTCCTTCAAGTCCAAGATTTGGAACGAAAAAAATCGAATCGATTTAAGAACATTTTCAGGATATAAAATCTATTTTGTGACCTGAACAACACATCTACTTTAAGGAATTCATGAAAGATGCCTTAGGAAGAATTTTATTGAAGCAAGGAAAAAAACCACCTCCACTGAAAGATAATTAAATCTTCATTGTAAGAATTTAACCGCATCAGTTTTAGTTCTCCAAATGAAGTTTCATTGCCTCCGCTGCTTCTTCAATATTTTGATTTGTAATGTGCTTAATAATATTATTATGCTCCTCAATGGCTTTAAAATTTTTCACAGTCCCCTCCCCTTTCCTCGAATCAGATAAAACAATGAGATCAGGAATAATTTTTAAGAATAAAGATTTTAATACAACATTGTTACTGGCCGCAACAACTTCTAAATGAAACATCAAACCTTCTTCAACCGCAATTCCATAATTTAAGACTTGATCATAATACACATCTTGTGCTGTTTTTATTTTTCGCAAGTCATCTAAAGTTCTTCTTTCTGCGGCCATCTTCACAGCTGCTAATTCCAAAATCTCTCGGACTTCGAGAAGACTTTCCGCATTAATTTCTGATTGCATAAAATTTTCTAATTGATGGCGATACTACTTTAGATGATTTTCTTTGGTAAACCTTTCGGTAAATTCTTTTTAAAAAAAAAGATCATTCTTCCCGAAGGTTTTTGAAAATACTAGTGTCTAAAGGGTATTTATAATCAATGGAGGCTTTTGCCAACCAAATTTAATACGCTTTAAAATCATGGAAACTAATTTGATCAAACCATCCCTTCTATTCTTTTTCATTCTATTCTTTACTCCTAAAATTTATGCTCAGGATTTTCAAGACATTAAAGTGAAAGGCAACTTTAGCGACAAGTCTCTCGGCCTGATACTCTTGGATTGGAAAATAAACTATAGAATAAACTTTGAGTACGATGCTAAACTTATTGAGGATGTTTCCATAAGCACTTATATTTCAAAAGCTCCATTAAGTAAAGCCATGCCTTTATTACTGAACGGTACGGGATTGGGCTTTGAATTAATCCCCCCTCGTACAATTAAAATTACAGCGGAACCTATAATAAACTCAAATACAAAAATAGCTGTTAGTCCTACGCGAGCAAATTTTTCCGCATCAGGAAAAGTTAAAGATAAAAAAACGGGAGAATCACTACCTTTTGCAACAATACTTCTACACAATTCCAACCTTGGTGTTTCTACGAATGTAGATGGATATTTTACCCTGTTCGACGTACCAAGTGATACTTCTATTTTAGAAGTTCAGTATCTGGGTTATCAGACTAGGTTATTTAGATTAAACCCTGACTTAGATGTTGAAAATTTAGAGATCGAGATGATAGATTATAGTGAGAATTTACAAGAGATTATCGTTTCTGCGACTAAGGAAGAACAACTTTTAAAGGCCAGCCAGGGTGTTAGCAAAATTGGCTTTTCGCCAGCACAATTGGATAAATTACCCAGCTTTGGGGAGAAAGATATTTTTAGATCATTACAATTATTACCAGGGATAAGCGGGAGTAATGAAAGTTCATCGGGACTATACGTAAGAGGAGGAACCCCGGACCAAAATTTAATTTTATTCGATGGATTTACAGTTTATCATGTTGATCATTTATTTGGTTTTTTTAGTGCTTTCAATTCCAATGCCATCAAAGATGTACAGTTGCATAAAGGAGGTTTTGATGCCAAATTTGGAGGACGATTATCTAGTGTAGTTGAACTGACGGGTAAAGATGGAAATACCGAACAATTCAATACCGGTTTCGGGCTAAGTCTTGTAAGCGTCAATGCTTTTGCCGAAGCACCTTTTGCAAAAGGCAAAGGTTCCATCCTGCTGGCAGGACGACGTTCTTTCCAAAGTAAATTTTACAATAATCTATTTGAATCATTCACCGGTGGTGATGAAAATACGGCCCAACAACCGGGCTTTGGTGGCCGTGGAGGGCAGCAACAGACTTCTCCTAATTCCTACTTTTACGACCTAAACGCGAAGCTAAGCTATCGTCCGAGTTCTAAGGATTTATTTTCCTATAGTTTTTACAATGGTCAAGACGACTTGGACAACTCCAGAAGTAACGATCAAAATGATCTTCGTCCTCGCCGAGGAGGAGATGCTCCAGATTTTACTTTTGAGAGAGAAGCGGTGGATCTTACACAATGGGGCAACTGGGGTTCAAGCCTGAAATGGAGTAGAAAATGGACCGATAAATTCTATTCCAATACCAATCTTTCTTATTCTAATTATTATAGTGAAAGAGACCGTAGCAATACAACTACAGTCACCAGAGATGATTCTACCACGGTCAGAAACAATGGCACTTACGAGTATAACAATCTTCAGGATTTCAGTTTAAAAATGGACAATGAATGGAAAATCTCCCCAAATAATCAACTGGAATTTGGAGTACAACTCACTTACAATGACATTGAGTATGACCTGATTCAAAATGATACGCTCTCTATTTTAAATCGTGCAGATGAAGGTTGGACCAATTCAATTTATGTACAGGATAAACACACCTTTGGGAATAAATTCATTCTAAAAGGGGGATTGCGGGCTGCCCATTATTCTGTCACCGATCAACTTTATTTTGAACCTAGAGCTTCTTTCACTTACCTCCTTTCTGATAATATAAAGCTCAAAGGTGCATGGGGAAGATATAATCAATTTGCGACACGGATTGTCCGGGAAGACATTCAACAAGGGAGCCGGGATTTTTGGTTATTGGCCAATGGAGAAAATGTACCTACGAGTTTTGCGGAGCATTTTATAGGAGGATTCAGCTACGAAACGTCTTCTCTCCTATTTGACATTGAGACTTACTATAAAGATTTAAATGGCTTGTCGGAATATTCTACAAGATTGACGACCTCAGGTTTTGGTCCCAATCGAACTTTAGATTATGAAGAATTATTTTACACTGGAACGGGAGTAGCTAAAGGTGTAGAATTCTTGTTACAAAAAAAGTCAGGTAAGTTCACGGGATGGCTGGGGTATACCTTAGGAAGTGTAAAGTATGATTTTGACGCTTTTGGAGACGAACCTTTTTTTGCCAATCAAGACCAGACACATGAATTGAAACTAGTTGGGAATTATTCACTAGGCAAGCTAACCTTAGGGGCAACTTTCATTTATGCTACCGGCAAACCCTATACATCACCAACCAGTTTTTACAACATTGAATTACTGGACGGAACCGAAGCTGGATTTTTTGAAGTCAGTAATAAAAATGCTTTACGACTTCCCGATTATCACCGTTTTGATCTATCGGCTACCTATGATTTTAAACTTGGAAACTCGAAAGCAAATATTGGCATGTCCCTTTTCAATGTATATAATCGCCAGAATATTTGGTATAAAGAATATGAAGTTATTGAAGGAGAATTATTGGAGACAAATGTTTCGTTGTTGAACATCACTCCCAGTTTATTTTTCAATTGGAGCTTGAGATAGGATTTTAAAAATAGTATTCACGACAATAACTGTTCAAAATAATTAATTATAATGAAAAATAGTACATCTATACTTTTCTACATTTCTATTGTTACAATTCTTTTCACTTCTTGTAATAAGACGACTATTGAAGATTTCAAATCCGACACCCTTGCCGTTGAAGGATACTTATTTGCAGATCAACCTTTGGACTCTTTTCGAGTGACACAAACGATCGGTTACTCCGACACCACCGACACCGCGGCTACAGTTGATGATTTATCAATCGAAATTAATGATGGTGTAAATACCTATAATTTAGAATCCATAGGAAGCGGATTTTATAGGAATCTTAGTTTAGTAATAAACGAAGGAACCAATTACACTATGGAATTTCAAAACAATGGAATTACCGTTTCTGCTAATACTTTTGTTCCACAGAAAACAGAGGTTGCCATTTCTCCTATAGAAGTTTCCATTGAAAAAGTAGTCGCAGGAAGCATGATGCAACCTCCTACACAAACAGATCCAATTGATATAACCTGGGAAAACAGCGACGGAGATTATTATTATGTTTTGGTAGAAAATATTGAATCTGAGCCGGAGTATATTAATGAAAATTTTGCAAATGGCCTTGGCGGTGACCGCAGATTCATCACAGAACCTTCCATCACTTCGGAATACAATGTAGACACCCGAAGAGAAATTCAATATTTCGGGACATATCGAGTTGTGGTGTACCGAGTCAATCCGGAATATGCGGCCTTGTATTCAACAGCAGAAAGTACTTCCTCTTCAATTGTCGAACCACCATCTAACATCAACAATGGATTAGGAATAATGACTGGAATAAGTACGGATACTGTTTATTTTGAAGTGAATCAACTGTAAAAAGAGAAGCATAAATTTCCCTTTACTTTTTGCAAGTGTTTTGTTAACCTACTCATTAATTTACCTCGGTTTAAAAAAGAGGAAATTCGCACTTGACCAAAAGAAGAATGACCCTACGATTTCTCGTAAAGCCACTCTCGAGTGCAAAAAAAAGTTTTTCTACTTTAATAATACATTTTGAATTTGGGGAATTGGAAAGCTAGTGAAAATAACAAGACCGTAATATTTTATAAGAATTCCGACAAGGCTAAAACAAATTTGAGAAGGATAGAAAAATAAAAAAGAATGACTTTACCCCTCTGGTAAAGTCATTAATTGTATAAAACTATTTGACAGCGCGTCAAAATAAATAAGTCTTTCGTTAACTTTGACCATTCGTTTATGCAATTGTGATGTTCCATTATTTAAACTATATAAATATATACCAGCAGTTAAACTTGCTACCTCTATACTATGAGGACAGGAACCATCTTGTACAGCATATTGCATTTCCAAAACATCGTGAATAGTCAGCTCAGAAATTTTAAAGTTGATTTTATTGCAAAGTTAAGGGAATCACAAGAATATCTACTAGGTCAAATCCGACATATTTTATAACAATTCCGACACGAGTAAAAAAAATCCGACTTTTATTTATATCTACTCCTAACGTTGTCGCATGAAGAAATACAAATCCATTTCGTTTCTTTTAAATTCAATTAAAAAATAGCTAACAAAATCAATACAAATACAATAAACCTATTAAAAAAAACATTTGAAATGCACCTCTTTTTATTAGTGCTTTTTTAATTACAAAAAACAATGATCTAATCTCCATTATAATTGTCCATGTAGAAGGAAATTTTATTCCCTTCTAGAACAAAACCGACATTGTCGATAGTCTTTTCGACAACGCTATAACAAAACCGACATTCGGTTTTATTGGACATTATCAATACTCTCTAGTGGTTTTTCGAAAATACTAAAACAAAACCAATATCGCTTAAGCATTTCCAGCAAATTAGTTTTAATTTAGTTTGTGCTTTTTTAAAAGTTTACTACATTTCATTCCTAAGCCCTATAGAGTGAATCAACAAATTTTCTATACCGTTCTTTTTTTTATATAAAACAAAAAAACAACTATGGTGAAACCCAACACCTTGTACACTAAAAGTGGACGAATTAATATAGCCTATCAGGTTTTTGGTTCAGGAAAAATGGATTTGGTTTATATCCCCGGATGGGTTTCAAACATAGACCTCATGTGGAATTGTCCAGAACTTGTTTCCTTTTTAGAGGCATTAGGCAAAGTTACAAGAGTCATACTTTTTGATAAACGAGGAACTGGGTTATCGGATAGAATTGTAGAGCTTTCCACTTTAGAAGAGCGGATGGACGACATCAGAGCAGTAATGGATGCCGTAGATTCGGAGAAAGCCATTTTGTTTGGGCATTCAGAAGGCGGTTCTGCTTCTGCTTTGTTTGCTGCCACCTACCCTAGTCGAACAATTGCACTTATTACTTTTGGTGTCTTTGCCAAAAGAAGATATTCTCCTGATTACCCCTGGGCCCCCACTGATGAAGAGCGACAAAAGGTTTATGATATGATTGAAAACTGCTGGGGTGGCGGTGATATGAATCTATCTGAGTTGGTGCCCTCCAAAGCCAATGACAAAGTTTTCATGGATTGGCTCGCTAATTATTTCCGTTCGGGCGCTAGCCCAAGTGCAGCATTAGTCTTAACTCGTATGAATACTCAGGTAGATATTATTGGTATTTTACCTTCCATTAATGTGCCCACGCTTATGATGCAACGAGTGGATGATATAGATGTAAAAATTGAAGAAGGGCGGTTTATAGCAGAACGGATCAAAGGAGCTAAATTGGTAGAATTTGACGGGGAAGATCACTTATTTTGGACCGGGAATACGGAGGAGGTATTACGGGAGATGATAACTTTTATCGATGAGCTAAACCCGATTAATGATAATGAGCGACAATTGCTTGCCATTATGGTCGCAGAAATTTCCCCTAATTTAGTTCAGTCTGCAAACCAATCAATTCTTCCCATTAATTACGAACAAGTTAACCAACACTTAATAAATAAATACAGAGGTAAGCTTCATCATATGGATGACAATACTTGTATTGCAACTTTTGAAGGTCCAAGTAAAGCCTTAAACTATTGCTTCGATTTTCAGAAAGCGATGTCCGTGATTAATTTGAATTTAAAAGCTGGTATCCATGTTGGCGAATGTCTAATTGTAGAGGATAAAATAGTTGAAACGAATGCTTTAAATAAAACAAAACTTATTCAAAGTATTGCTGTGACTAATCAAATACTGGTATCCCAAACGGTGAAATATTTGATCTCTGAAGCCGGCTTGAAATTCTCTAAGATAGATACCAGCCAAAAAGCAAATACATTACCGCCGCTATTTGCGGTAGAGGACCAATATTCAGAACAAATCACAGCTCCTCTTAATAATAAAGCAGTTCAAAAAAATGGTTTATTAATAGAAAACGTATTACAATGTATTGACGAAAACTTAGGTGATGAGCTTTTTAGCGTTGAAGCATTGTCTCGGGATATTGGCCTTGGTGAGCGACAATTACAACGTAAGCTAAAGGCGATCACCAATAAATCACCTAATCAATTGATTCGCTCTGTTCGGCTTCACCGGGCCAAAGAACTACTTCTCAAAAAAAGTAAAAGCATTGCGGAAGTTGCCTTTCAAACGGGCTTTTCTAACCCTTCCTATTTTTCTAAATGCTTCAAAAGCGAGTTCGGGATTAGCCCTTCAGAGTTTTTATTATGAGATAGTTAAGCATGCTAGAATAAGCCTCGTCTGATTTTGTCTCACTGTAAAAGACTATTTGAACCACAAAGGGCACAAAGTTTCACTAAGTTTTTAATAGTACCCTTTAGTATTCTACCCACTATTTTGTGTAAAACTTTGTGTTCTTAGTGCCCTTTGTGGTTTAATTACACACGAAAAAAAATGGGGCCGCCTTTTACAAGACAGCCCCTCCCTCTGTTACTCACCTTTAAACGAGTAACTACTTATTATTCAATATCATCTTCTTCGTTCTACGGTGATTTCCACTTACTAATTCATAGTAAAGCAAACCAGCAGTCAAACGGTCACTCGATACGGTAATTGTATTAAAGCC
This sequence comes from uncultured Saprospiraceae bacterium, assembly GCA_964508085.1. Taxonomy (GTDB): domain Bacteria; phylum Bacteroidota; class Bacteroidia; order Chitinophagales; family Saprospiraceae; genus CALGLS01. Next base: position 13,495 of record CAZDTI010000165.1, read on the forward strand.
TTTAGCGTAATCGCCTTTAACTTCTAACAATAGTATTCCGGTCGCATCATAAATACTCAAAGTAGCAGGTCCTGCTTCCGGTAATTCAAAACCGATGCTTGTTTCCTGATGGAATGGATTAGGTGTATTCTGATTCAAACGGAAATTATTTGCCTTAACACTTTCCTCATCAAATCGTAAATCAACATTCATCAATTCCAACGCACCGTTGTAAGCTTCCGCTTTGGTGTAACGAGAATTGATCGAAAGTACTTCACTCAATTGAACATCCTTTGTAGCGGTAAACCTAAGCGTAAATACTTTCGCATCTCTTCTTAAGCTTATCGCTTCCTCGTTTGTCCAACTGGTGGTGATCAGTCCCTCTTCTAAGTATCTTAATCCGAAGTTATCAAGACTCATACCCGCTAAGTCATTCGCAGATACATCTTGAAAAGCCAAAGCTGTTTCATCGAAGTCTACCGTAAATTGATAACCATGAATCGCGTTAAAATTAGCGGCTTCAAAAGAAACTTCATAAGTTTCTCCCGCTACTAATTGCTGATCTTTCACTTTAAATAACATGTCATCTACATTTGCACGGTCTTCTGCTTGCACAAACTGATTTGCAATAACAGAACCATTCACATCTCCAACTTTCACGCCTACGAAATCATGTTGCTCGTCTGCAGTCAATCCATTGATGAATACGTCCTCTGGAAAAATTGATGCAAATGGATTCGTTGGCTCTGGGAAAACGTAAGCTGTTTCCACAAATCGCCAAGAGGTGTTATTCGCAAAGTTATCATCGATATGTAAGATCAACTTACGCAGCTCTATTATATCGAATGTAGTCACTGCTCCAGACTTGTTGACATCCGCTGCGATGATCTTATACGGAGAATCCAAGGCTTGCAATTGTAATATATGCTTCGCAATTAAGACTAGATCAAAAGAAGTTATTCCGTTCAATGGATTTTCATCCAACAATGGAGTTACAGAATAGTTCTGTCCTTCTACCAGGTTTTCGAATCCATAAATTCCATCCGCAGCGGTCACATCAGAGATACTTAAACCATTTCCTTCTAAGGTTACGCTTACCTGCTCTACTGTTTCTGCTTGCTCTGTTGCTACCATACCCATAATTCCAGGTGATGGCGCGGGGTTATCAGAAGGTACTACATAGAAGCTGTAAGAAATACCACTTGTGTTTCCACAGTTGTCACTCGCTATCCAGGTTACTACTGTTTCTGCTGTTCCGTCTGGACAGTTCTGTGCAGCACTATTTGGGCTACCAGTTGTTGAAAACGTAACATTAGTATCACAATCATCTGTTGCACTCAAGCCTTCCAATACTTTGGACTTCCAGTTGTTGAACCAGAAGCTCACATCCGAGCCACAAACAGCCTCATTACAAATTCCATCTATATAAGTAGAAGTAATTTCTGGAGAAGTCGTGTCCTCGATTGCTATGATTGTAGTACAAGATGCTGTTCTTCCACAATCATCTGTTGCAATAAAAGTAACAGTGGTTGCAGATCCACAAGAAGTCAAATTAAAGTTCTGTGGGAAGTAGCTCAAGGTATAACCCAACTCACAAGAAGTGTTGGCAGTCACAAGACCTAAATGAGTGTTGATGTAATCCTGGTTATTAGGATTGCCACACTCTAGGATCAAGTTGAAAGGAGCGCATTCAATCGTTGGTCCGTCATTACCAATGATGAAGTCACGAGTAACTGGTGAAGATGTTCTTCCACAGTCGTCAGTCACCGTATAAGTGTAACGGTAAATTGTTCCCGGGCAGTTGTCTTGTCCTATTTGTGTTGGACCTGTAATGCTTACTGTTCCTCCAAAGCTACAGTCTGTATCAAAAGTAATATCTGATTCCATTGGATTGGCCAATGATGCACAGTACTTAAAGCAAGTTGGCAATATCGAGTTGATCACTGGACCTGTTGAACTTTCCAAATAAGTGAATGTCTGCTCACAAGTAGAAGTGTTGCCACAAGCATCTTGAATGAAATAAGTTCTAACAATAGTTCTACCATTCCCTGGACAGTTGTCACCGCCATTGTCGTCATTCTGACTGAAGACCGTAAAGTCAGTTAATAAGCTAGTACAGTTGTCAGAAATAGTTCCACCACCTGCAATGAAATCAGCAGCATTCATATAAGGTGCTGGTACCGTTTCAAAACAAGTTAATGTTTGGTCTGCAGGACAAGTAATCACAGGCGCTTCGGTATCTGCTACCAAAATGTTCTGAACACAGGTTGTGGTGTTACCACAAGCATCTGTTGCCCTCCATGTACGAGATATTTCATAAGTAAATTTACCACAACCTTCATTGGTTTGTGTTGAAATATCAGAAGAGGTGATAACAACTTCAGCTACTGCTGAGCAGTTATCAGAACCTGTTGCGATTCCAGTATTTGTCGGATCAGTAGCATCTGTACAAGACAGGCTTACATTAGCAGGACAAACAATTTCTGGTGCAGTTGTATCTTCTACGTATATTACTTGCAGACAAGTCATTGCATTTCCACAAGGATCAGTGGCCGTCCATGTTCTTACAATTTCATATTGGTATTGGCTACAGCCAGACATTCCTTGTGTGCTTACATCAGAAAATGTAATTACAATTTCAGCTTCAGGAGCACAATCATCGACCGCAACTGCTGTCCCAGTATTAGAAGGAGAAGTATCTTCATCACATTCTATCGTTGTATTTGCTGGGCAAACAATGGTAGGCGGTGTCGTATCTTCTACACTAATTATTTGAACGCAAGTAGCTGTATTTCCACAAGGGTCTGAAGCAGTCCACGTTCTTGTAATCGTATAAGTGTCGTTACCACAACCTATTGCGGTTTGATCAGAAACATCAATAAACGTTACAGTCAATTGATCATCAGCAGCACAGTTGTCGCCCGTTGCAGTGGCGTTTCCTGTTGCACCTGGATCCGTTGGCTGATCACATTCAACCGTTATATCTGCTGGACAGGTAATTGTAGGAGGATTGTTATCTTCTACTGTTATGGTTTGAGAACAAGTAGAGGTATTACCACAGTCATCTGTCGCTGTCCAAGTACGGATGATGATGTAGCTGAATTCTCCACAACCCATCCCTTGAGTACTTACATCTTCAAACGTAACAACGGGCTCCGGAGCACAGTTATCAGTAGCTGCTGACATTCCTGTATTTGCAGGCAAAGTATCTTCATCACATTCGATGATTACATCTGCAGCGCAAGTAATTACTGGTGCGGTATCGTCATTTACGGTAATCGTCTGGCTTACGGAGGACTCATTTCCACACACATCTACGAAAGTCCAGGTTCTTACCATTACAAATTGATTCTCACAAGCACCGGGCGTAATTACTGCCGTTGGAGATACCGTAATGTCTCCATCACAATTATCCACTGCTGTTAAATCTACTGGAGCGGGAACATCAGTTGCACACTGAACCATAACGTCCGCTGGGGCTGAAGGTGCTACTGGTGCGGTATCATCATTTACGGTAATCGTCTGACTTACGGAGGACTCATTTCCACAAACATCTACGAATGTCCAGGTTCTTACTTCTACAAATTGATTCTCACAAGCACCTGGGGTAATCACCGCCGTTGGAGATACCGTAATGTCTCCATCACAATTATCCACTGCTGTTAAATCTATTGGAGCTGGTACATCGGTTGCACATTGAACCATTACATCTGCTGGGGCTGCTGGAGCTGCTGGTGCTGTATCGTCATTCACCGTAATCGTCTGACTTACCGAGGACTCATTTCCACAGACATCTACGAATGTCCAGGTTCTTACTTCTACAAATTTATTTACACAAGAATCTGG
>CAZDTI010000166.1:0-17261 GCA_964508085.1 uncultured Saprospiraceae bacterium
AATCCTCCCAGGGACATCCGGATGAATTCTCGATTCAATGCGTTTGCAATGGATTTACCCAAAGATGTTTTTCCGACTCCAGGAGGGCCCACCAAACAGATAATGGGCGCTTTCATATCTCCTTTCAACTTAAGTACAGCAAGATGCTCTAATATTCTTTCTTTAACATCTTCGAGACCATAGTGATCTTTATCTAGAATAGTTTTAACTGATTTAAGATCGAAGTTGTCCTCTGTGAATTCTTCCCAAGGGAGGTCAAGCATCAGCTCTAAATAGTTGAGCATCACGGAATATTCTGCAACCTGAGGATTGATTCTTTTTACTTTTGCGATCTCTTTTAAAAAAGTTTTTTCAACATTTTCATTCCAAGACTTTGTCCTAGCCCGTTCCATCAGCTTTTTTATCTCTTCTTCTTGCGGGTTTTGTCCCAGCTCCTCCTGAATGGTTTTTAATTGCTGATTAAGAAAATAATCTCTTTGTTGTTTTTCAATATCACCACGTACTTTATTCTCCAATTGGTCTCGCAGCTCAAGAATCCTTAATTCGCTATCCATCTGTTTCATCACTGATTCCGCCTTTGCATTTAGATCATTTTCCTCTAGAATTTTTTGTTTTGCCTCAACGTTAACACCGAGATTGGACGCAATGAAATGAAGCAAGAATGTTTTATGCTTGATATTGGAGAGCATCACATTCGCCTCTGAAGGGATGTTTGGAGAAAGATCAATTATCTCTTTAGCCATGTCTTTTATAGAAGCAACCAAAGCATCGAATTCCAGAGAATCACTAACCGATTCTGTGGCCATTACATCAATTTTTCCATAAAGGTATGGCGTTTCATAGGTCATCTCACGGAGTCGACACCTTCTACGACCATGAAGAATAGCAGTAGCTGTTCCGTCAGGCATTCGAAGCAATTTTATGATCTTTGCAACGGTACCTACTTCATATAAATTATCTGTCTGTGGATTTTCTGCCTTATCATCTTTTTGTGCCATGACTGCAATCAAACGATTCTCTTCATATGCCTTGTTGATTGCTTTAATTGATTTGTCCCTACCAACCGTAATAGGAGTAATCACTCCCGGAAAGAGCACTGTATTTTTCAGAGCCAAAACTGGCAAGCTCTCTGGATAGGATTCATTTTCATCCACTCCTCCGTCGTCTTCAATGGAAAAAATCGGCATAAATTCCGCATCGCTTTCTATCCCTTTTGGGTAAAACAGTTCTTCAAACATGTATTGGATTAATTTGTAAGTTTGTATGTTAGCAACTAGTTGGGGCTAATTCCCTCTCTCCGCTCCTACTTTCCCTCTTGTCAATCTGTCAGTAAAAATAGGTTATTTTATAGTTTATTACCTCCACAAGGTCGGCACAAGGTTTTGGCCAAGTTTTGTGCCATTAGACAATGTAGTCTTTTTATCGCCCTTTTGTCAGAAAGTTAGCCAAATAATCAGCCTTTGACGCCAATGTTCGGACAAAAAGTCTACATAATAAGTGAACTTCTTATACGAACTAACCTAAAAGAAAAACACCGAAGTCGTTATTTCCTCCGGTGTTTTTCTTCATCTTATATTACTTATATCTTCTTATCGTCCTTTGATTTACTCAAGTATTTACGGTATATAATCTAAACCATTTCCTCTACTTCCTTTTCCTTTTTTGCACCATCTTTATCCTCTAACAATGCATCTTCACCCTCTTCAACTTCATCAATTTCTACCTTTAGATTATCAATAATAAAGTCTTGACGTTGTGGAGTATTTTTTCCCATATAATAAGAAAGAACGTGTTCAATGTTAGTATCCGCTTGAAGCAATACTGGTTCAAGACGTATATCTTCGCCGATAAAATCACTGAATTCATCTGGTGAAATCTCACCTAATCCTTTGAATCGAGTAATCTCTGGCTTACCTCTCAATTTATCAATTGCCTCCAACCTTTCTTTATCGCTATAGCAATAGAACGTCTGTTTTTTATCTCGCACTCTAAAGAGTGGTGTTTCTAAAATATATAGATGTCCTGCTCTTACTACATCTGGGAAAAACTGTAAAAAGAATGTTAGCAGTAATAATCTAATGTGCATCCCATCAATATCTGCGTCTGTCGCAATTACGATTTTATTGAATCGTAAGCCCTCTATTCCGTCTTCAATATTAAGCGCATGTTGTAGTAGATTGAATTCCTCATTTTGATAAACCACCTTCTTAGTATGGCCAAAACAGTTGAGCGGTTTTCCTCTAAGGCTAAAAACAGCTTGTGTCTGTACATCGCGAGCTTTGGTAATCGACCCTGAGGCAGAGTCTCCCTCTGTAATAAACAAGGTTGATTTGGCAATTGCTTCCGGGTCTACTTTTTTGCCTGTGTCAGAAAAGTGTAATCTACAATCTCTAAGTTTTTTGTTATGAACATTAGCAACTTTAGCTCTCTGATTGGCTATCTTTTTAATTCCAGCAATTTCCTTTCGCTCTCGCTCCGATTGCATGATTCTACTCTGAAGAGCAGTAGCTACTTCTGCGTTTCGGTGCAGAAAGTTATCGAGGTGTTTCGTAACAAAGTCATTAATAAAGGTACGTACCGTTGGGCCTTTCGGACCTATATTTAAAGAACCTAACTTTGTTTTTGTTTGCGATTCAAAAACGGGTTCTTCTACTCTTACAGAAACCGCAGCAATAATGGATCCTCTAATATCTTTCGCGTCATAGCTTTTGCCATAAAACTTACGGACCGTATTTACTATAGCTTCTCGGAATGCTTGAAGATGTGTTCCTCCTTGAGTCGTATTCTGACCATTTACAAAAGACTGATAGTTCTCTCCATATTGCTGACCGTGGGTCATAGCGATTTCAATGTCGTCACCTTTCAAATGTATAATAGGATACCTTAAAACTTCCCCACTTGTTTTTCTAGCTAGTAAGTCTAAGAGGCCATTTTTTGAATATAGTGTTTTCTTATTAAAATTTATGCGCAAGCCAGCGTTGAGGTAAGCGTAGTTCCACAATTGTTCTTCTACGATTTCAGAACGGAACTTATACTTTTTGAATATGCTGGCATCTGGTCTAAAAATGGTGATGGTTCCATTTTCGGCAGTTGTTTTAGCAATATTTTTATTGGTTATTAGCTCTCCTCTATTGAACTCTGCTACTTTACATTTTCTCTCCCGGATGGATTCTACTCTAAAGAAATCGGAGAGTGCGTTTACTGCTTTTGTTCCTACTCCATTCAGTCCTACTGATTTTTTAAACGCTTTAGAGTCGTACTTTCCTCCTGTGTTTATTTTGGATACACAATCAATCACTTTTCCCAATGGAATTCCTCTACCATAATCTCGGACGATCACTTCTCCATCTTCGATTTTCACTTCGATGTTTTTACCATGCCCCATAACATATTCATCAATGGAGTTATCAAAAACCTCTTTGAGTAGGATATAAATACCGTCATCTGGAGCAGAGCCATCACCGAGCTTTCCTATGTACATTCCGGGACGAAGACGGATGTGCTCCTTCCAATCAAGGGAACGGATATTACTTTCAGTATAGTTACTTCGTTTAGCCATGTTTGTGATTTTAGATTCTTTGACAAACCTGCCCGTTTCAGTCAGGCGGGTTCCTTGCTTTTAGTTCCAATAGATTATCAAGACTTCTTTCATTACCCTACAGTTGTTTTGAATAATCTTTTTGACCAATTACGTCATTTGTCAAAGAAAGGGTTTTTATTGTGTTTCTAGTGATTTTGATTGTCGATTACGCTTCGAAAGCGTTTTGCTAAAAAGCCTGGAATCTTCATTTTCAATTTCTGCTTTCTATTTAACGGATAACCGCTTTAAAATGTTGATGCCTGCCTTTCGTAACTTTCGGTATGATTTCTTTATTTCCGAAAGGGACAAAATTAACGAGCTTGGGTCACAAATAAAAACTTGATTGGAATGGATGTGCATAAATTTTCTTTTTTGGCTGTGGATTGCGTTTTGCGCGTGAACGTATGTTGCCCATAGTTGCTACGTAGGTTTGACTCCTCCAGAGTCCATACGTGGGTAACGTGGGGCTTTGAAGGAGTCAAACTTGCATTGAGAATAGAGTTCCGACTTTATGCTTAATACGAACACATATGATGTTTATATCGCTAGTGGTAACGTAGTCCGCCCTGGTTCTAGGGTACGTACCTTATTCACGAGGTCCATATTTACATTCCCAGTGTTGAATGGAATGGAGGTATTCCGGTCGTCCCAGATCTCGACTTTAAGTTCGCGGGCTAAAAATTTAGCTAGGTCTCCCATGTTTTTGGCGAAAGCTTCACTTCTGCCAAGGGCTACGAATAAATCAATGACCGCCATGCGGATGACTTCGTATTTATCTAGCTGTAATAACATCATTCTCAGGTTCTTGCCTTGGAAATTATTGCCGATTTCACTCATCTTTTCTCGTAGTTCCGACACGGAATACCCCAACAGCTTCGCGCGGTATTGCCACCAGCGGAAGTTGTATCCATTATTTTCTTCAAATTGTTTGAGGTGTATTTTTTCTGCGCTGTGTTGACAAGACATTAGGCCCATCACTTTAGTCAATTCAATAACCGCCATAACCTGATCCTTGGTCATTAGCTCTGCGTCACGGCCTTTTTCCTGGAGGGATTGTAGATAGCGCGCGTATTTTTGCTTGACTTCGCTTTCTGTATTCAAAGTAATCAACTGAGCAAATTCAAGAGAGATATAAAAGTCTTGCAGCTTACTTAGCTTCATATGTCTTTGCGCAAAGTCTTTTAAGGCAACTGGCTTGCGGACGTCATCGCGAAAAGCGTAGAAGTCACTCAACCATTTGCTTACATTTCTAGTGTATTCGTGGTCTGGCAACTTGAGTGCTTGGTGCAAATTAGAGGTCGTTACCACATTTGTGCCTTTTTTGCTGGTCAAGATTCGTAGATCCATTTTAAAACATTTTTTGTTAAATATTGCTGTATTAGCTTATTTTACTACAAACTTAAAACGGATTTTATTAAAAAGCAACTAAATGTTTTAAAATATTTTGTTTTAAAAGTGTTTTTGTGTTGTTTTTAGACAGATTTAAGCATTTATCACTTTTTTGATTACACTTCATATTGACCTAAAACTATACTTCTTAAACTATAGTTGTTAATAAGGTTAAATCGTACCTCAAAGGCTATAAACATAGAATCATAATTATCAACTACCTTGTGCAACCTCAAGCGCTTTTTACGTTTACATCACAGTGAAGCAGTTCTTACTCCTCATATTATTTCTTTGTTTTGGTCTTTTTGCCTTTGGGCAAACGGAAGGGCTCTCGAATAAACGAACCAAAATCGTAGCTTTTTCTGAATTAAAAGGAGAAATCGATACCTTATATATAGCAACTGAATCGGTTGTTCTGAAGTGGGCCTCGACGAATGAGACCGTAGACAGTTCTTTATATAAAGTATTTGCAAAGACGTTTACTTGGAAAACCGATAGTCTGAGCCTATTGCAAAAACGACCAATATCTGCTGACGCTACTAATCCACGCTTCCTCCTCTCCTACCGTGTTTATCAATTTGACTGGACTGAATCTTATTCCCATCTTGATTCAAGCTTAATGCAGCAATCCATTAATGGAGATTATATTGGCTTTGATTTTAGCCCTTATGAACCGGTGGATAATTTAACGGATCTTCAAGGCCTGGATTATAGCGGAAGTTTTTCGCGAGGAGTGTCTTTTGGGAACGCACAGAGTTTAGTTTTAAATTCTCAGTTCAATCTACAACTAGCAGGGAAAATTGGAAATGATATTGAGATACTAGCCGCGATCACAGATCAAAACATTCCGTTACAACCTGAAGGAAATACGCAACAGCTGCAGGAGTTTGACAAAATTTTCATCCAATTAAAAAAAGACAATAACAAATTGATTGCGGGTGATTATGAGCTAGCGAAACCCAATAGTTATTTCATGAATTACTTTAAGAAACTACAGGGAGCTACTTTCACTAATTTAACTGAAGTTGGAAAGAAAAAGAACACACTAAATACAAGAATAAGTGGAGCTATTGCCAGGGGTAAATTTGCCCGAAATACCATTCCGCAACAAGAAGGAAATCAAGGCCCTTACCGCCTTCGTGGAAACAACGGCGAACGTTTTATCATCATTGAATCCGGAACAGAAAAGGTCTATCTCGATGGACAACTTCTAAGTCGGGGACTTGAAGAAGATTATATCATTGACTACAACCAAGCTGATGTAACTTTCACCCCTAACAGATTGATTACAAAAGACAGTCGAATTATTGTGGAGTTTGAATATAGTGATCAAAACTTCCTACGTTCTTCCTATTCTTTTGATACAGAATACAAAGTAAAAAAAGGTCGATTGTACTTCAATTTATTTTCAGAACAGGATAGCAAAACTTCCGGAAACATTCAAGATTTAGACTCCCTCCAGCTAGCCGCTATTCGAAATTCCGGCAATAACGTCAACAATGTGTTTGCACCTGGCATTGACACTGTAGAAACCTTTGATGAGTTTCAAGTAAAATACAAGCTCATAGATACCACTTACCGAATTTCCCAAAATGGAATAAGCCTTCAGATAAAAGATACCGTACTGGTATATAGCACCAATCCGGACAGTGCCAAATACGTTTCAAGCTGGACGGATCTCGGCCCTGGAAATGGCGATTATATTCTCGATCCTTCTATCCCAGCTAATGGTCGCGCATACCGCTGGATAGCTCCAGATGATTTGGGCAACCATCAAGGACAATTCGAACCATTGATAAAACTAAACGTACCAAATCAACAACAACTTTATACCATGGGAATGGAATGGGACGTGGGTAAAAACTCCGTAATTCAAATCGAAGGAGCAATGAGTAATAATGATTTAAATCGATTATCTAAAGAAGGAAATGCCCAGAATCAAGGTTTCGCAGCCATGGCTCGCTATGCTTTTAAAAAGAAAACTAAAAAGAATTGGACTATAGAAACAGACCTTAAGTATGAATGGACCCAAGATCGTTTCAAAGCTTTGAATCCTTACCGAAATGCCGAATTCAATCGAGACTGGAACATAGCCAACAGTAGTTCCAGCAATAGTACTACGAATACCAATGGCGTGGTTAACAAAGCAGAAGAACAATTGGGAAGCGCAGGGTTCTCCTTGAAGTTTAAGAACATTGGACTGATTCAATACGACATCAAAGCCTTTCGTCAACAAGATACTTACAGAGGATTGAAACATGAAGCGCGCAGCCGCTGGCAAAAAAACGGCTTTGTTGCGGACTTTAATGCAAGCTTCCTTAACAGCGATGGTGAGCTAGAGGAAAGTGAATTCTTTCGGCCAAAAGGAGACATTTCTAAGACCTTTAAAAAATTGAAAAATCTACAAATTGGAGTCTATGGCGAGCGAGAAAAAAACAGTCGATTCATTCCTGAAACAGATAGTTTAAACAGCAACAGTTTTTATTACGATCTCTTTAAGTTTTATATAAAATCAGATCAGACAAAGAGCTTTGGATTGGGAGCTAATTATAGCCAACGTTATGATTTTGCGCCAAGCATTGATCAATTCCAACAATCTACTTACGCAACGGATATCAACGTGAATGGTTATTGGCGGGTAAAGAGTAAAAGTCAGTTGAAATGGAACCTCACCTATCGTCAATTAGAGATTAAAAACACCACCCTCAGTGAGCTAGATCCACAGGAAACTTTTCTCGGCGAAATAGAACACAGCATGCGACTATGGAAGCAGGTACTTCGTTCTACAACCAACTATCAAATCAGTTCTGGACAAGAACCTAGAATTGAGTATCAATACATCCCAGTGGCTCCGGGACAAGGAAATTACAACTGGACCGATCTTAACCAAGACAGCACTGTACAGCTTGACGAAATTCAGGAGATCGCTTTTTCTGATCAGGGTAATGCTTTGCGAGTTACGATTTTTACCGATGATTTTATCAGAACCAATAAAGTACAACTCAATCAGTCTTTTTTCTTACGCGCTCCGAGCAAATGGCAGAAGAAAAAGTGGTTGAAGATTCCTTCTCGACTCACCGCTCAATCTGTTCTAGTCATCAACCGACGGACACGACAGGGCGAGGGTGTTAGCCCCTGGAATCCTTTCCAATTGGAAGTAGCAGACACCTCTTTGGCTTCGACATCTTCCCGGATTCGAAATGTGCTGTATTACAATCAAGGGCATGAAAAATTCGAACTGCAAACGGGTTGGTTAGATACTCGGAGAAAGTCGGCCTTGACTTCCGGTTTCGAGAGCAGAAGCACTTTAGAACAATATCTTTATACCCGTTGGAACCTCAGTAAAATCTTCAGTCTAGAGGCACGCGGAACTCAAGGTAACAAGGACAACGATTCAGAATTTTTTGATAACCGTGATTATGATCTTGAGTATTACAAGGTAGAACCTAAATTTACATTTCAACCTTCCGGAAAGTTTAAAGTATCCGTTGCCTATAAATACGAAGACAGTCAGAATACCATATCAGAAAATATGGAGACGGCAAGAATTCACGATTTCAAACTGGAATTAGGTTATAGAAAAGGGACAAAAACGAAGATTGATTTGTCTGGAACTTATTCTGAGATTGTTTTTAATGGTGAAGCGAATTCACCAATCGAACTTGCTATGCTACAAGGTTTACAAAACGGGCGCAATTATCAATGGAGCTTAGTACTTAACAGGAGTCTTACAGACAATGTAGTTCTGAATATCGGTTATGACGGACGAAAAACAGGAATCGCCAGAACGGTACATATTGGCCGAATGTTGGTGCGGGCAAGTTTTTAAATAAAAAAAGATTGCAAAAACATTTTCCTTCCGAATTAGTACTAATGACAATAACAAAATTCCACGGTCTATTTATAAAACTAGACAGGGCGTCTAATAAATCGGACGAAGTGTTTAGTAGAACTACAAAAAGACGATTTCCTATATCAATAAGTTTACTGCTATTTCTATCCAAAAACTGTTGTCGATGAGCAGTTTTCGGATAAGACGATATATCCCAATCATTTTTGAGCTATACTGACGACAAACCTTATAAAACTCTCACATTTACCAAACAAACTCCCTTTCAAAATATTATATTTGTATTCTTTAGAAGCAAACCCATTTTAATGATCATTAAAATTAAATTAAGCGAGATGCGTAACTTATTTATTCTATTCTGCTGTTTTTCCATTAGCAGCCTTTTTGCCCAAAGCAGCACTTCTGTTTGGGAGTCGACCAATGAAGCCCTAATCAATGTAGCGCCAAGCGACCGATCCATTGTTCCACATCACTATCAGACTTTTCATTTGGATGTAAACACGTTGAAAAAAACATTGAAAGATGCACCTCTTGAATTCTCGGAAGAAGCGCGTACGAGTCCATTACTATTGGATTTGCCTTTGCCCGATGGAACCATGGTTACGTTCTCTATCACCGAATCTCCTGTTATGAAGCCCGAACTCTCTGCTAAATACCCAGATATCAAAGCTTACTCTGGCCATACAAAAGCAGAAGGAGGTATCAAACTTCGTTTTACACTGACCCAGTTGGGCTTCAGTGGCGCGATGACTAAACTCGTAGATAGAGAAACTTTCTATATTGATCGTTATGCTTCTGGAGTAACCGATTACTATATCTCCTATAATGTAAGTGATCACCAACCTAGTGTACCTCAGGAACACCTGACTTGTGGATTAGATGATAGCAACTCGCCTATTCCGGATCTTGATCCAGTTGGTTTGACTTCAACTAGTAATTCCACTTCCGCGTCTAGTCGAGGTGACGGCGAGCTTGTTAAGCTACGAGTTTATACTGTAGCCATTACTACTACTGGTGAATGGGCAGGTGGCCAAGGAAGCGTTGCTAATGTACTTGCTAAAATAACGGAAGGGGTTGCTCGATTAAATCAAATTTTTGAAGTTGATCTTGCCTTAAGAATTATTATGGCAGAAAATAGCGATATGTTAATCTTTATGGATCCCGTCACAGACCCCTATCCTGACTCTCAAAACGCTGGTCAAATGATTGGCTTAAATACAGGAGTAATCAATGGTATTATTGGACAAGGTAATTATGATATTGGACACCTCTTTGATAATTCTTGTAGTACTGGAGGATTAGCGAGTTTGGGAAGCGTGTGTTCAGGTAATAAGGGCTCAGCTATTACCTGTCATTATACCAATGACTTTGAGTTTGCAATTACACAGATCACTGCACATGAAATGGGGCATCAATTTGATGCGCCACATACTTGGAATAGATGTCAACTTGACAACCTAGACAATATTAATTCTGGTACCGCTTATGAACCAGGTAGTGGAAATACTATTATGTCTTATTATGGGGTATGCAATCCAAGTCAAAACGTTGAAAACGGGCCTCATGATTATTACCACGCTAATTCGTTGGAGCGTATTTATAACTATACCAATCTTCAAGGTGCAAACTGTCCAGAAACAACAGAAACGGATAACCATTGTCCATCTCTAGCCCTCAACTACACCAATGGATTCTACATTCCTATTTCGACACCTTTCGATTTAATCGCAGATGCTTCAGATGAAGATGACGATGTACTGACTTACTGCTGGGAGCAATACAATCTAAGTGCCTTAAATACTTTTTTAGGTTCGCCAGAAATGAATGAGCCTAGTTTTCGCTCTTTCCCTCCTACTACAGATCCACTACGTACCTTTCCTCGTTTAATAAACGTTGTAACCAACACTACTACTCTTGGAGAAGTATTACCTACTTACAGCCGAGATTTCACTTTCCGTTGTTCGGTAAGAGACAACAACCCTACAATCGGTACTGCCGTTTGGGCGGAGATGTCTTTCCAATCAACCGATGAAGCTGGTCCTTTCCGAGTAAACGTTCCTAACTTTAGCAATGTAACCTGGACAGTAGGAGAAGATGTAGAAGTAGCCTGGGATGTAGCCAACACTGACGGAGCGCTAGTCAATTGTCAAAATGTAAATATATTGTTATCAATAGACGGTGGATACACTTATCCATTTACGCTTGCTGAGGGAGTTCCTAACAATGGTTCTCGTATGGTCGTGGTTCCTCAAGCAGTCACTTCTATCGCCAGAGTAAGAGTAGAAGCAGCTGATAATATTTTCTTCGATATTTCTAATGCTAATTTTGAAATCGAAGAAGCTAGCACTGCTGGTTTCAACTTCGATGCTGGACCATACGAGCAACAAGTTTGTTCTCCAGAGAATCCAGTGATCGATTTGTCTTTACTATCTATTTTGGACTTTAATGATCCGGTTACCTTCAATGTAACGGGGCTACCAGTTGGCGCTGTTGCAGACTTTACAAGTAATCCTGCCTTTCCAGTAGATGGAACAGAATTGACGATTGACATGACCAACGCAGACCCCAGTTCAAACTACTTTGAAGTTACCATTGAAGGAATGGTAGAAGGAGTAGATACGCATACTCGTGTATTTTATCTGGATGTAGTCAGTAACGATCATACCGCTTTGGCTCTTTCTGGTCCTTCTTATGGCCAAATCGGTGTTATAGAAACACCAACTTTTGAATGGTCAAATTCGAACAATGCAATCACTTATGAATTCCAATTAGCGACTAATCCTTCTTTTGCCCCCGCTACAATAGTAGATGAACAATTCGATTTAGTTAGCTCTCCATTTACTTCAGATGTGGTATTGGACAGAAGTACGCCTTACTATTGGCGAGTACGTCCTATTAATGGTTGTGGTCCTGGCGCTTACACGATTACCTCTGCTTTCCATACGGAGGTATTGGCATGTTCTTCTTATGACTTTAATATAACTACAATTATCAGTAGCCAAGGTACACCTTCAATAGAAGCGCCCATAGAAGTAAATCAGGCTGGAAGTGTTAGTGATGTAAATGTAACTCAGATAAAAGGCCAACACAATTTGGTCAAACACATTGCAGTAAGTTTAATAAGCCCGGACAATATAGAAGTAGAATTGTTTTCTGAAATTTGTCTAGGTTCCAATTCTTCTTCTTTCAACCTTGGGATTGATGATAATTCTCCATTGCCTATTTCTTGTCCTCCAATCTCTGGCGCACCTATGATGCCACAGACGCCAGGGGCATTAGCAACTTTCAACGGAGAAAATGCTGAGGGACTTTGGACTTTAAAATTAGACGTTGTCGATGGAGATGGTAATGGCGGTGCTCTAGAGAGCTGGTCCTTACAACTTTGCTCAACCGCTAGCGCGGATGCACCTTTCTTAGTCAATAATGAGACTCTACTTGTACCGCCAGGTGCTTTCAACTATGTTTTAATTGATCAGCTTTTCAGCGATGATACTGATAATACTCCTAATGAATTAACCTATACCCTTTTGGAGGCACCGGAACAAGGAAACTTAATATACAACGGTAACCAACTAGAAGTTGGAGGTACTTTCAGACAAGCAACCATCAATGCTGGTAATCTAAGCTATGAGCATGATGCAGGCGCTGACCTCACCGATCAATTTGTTTTTACTGTAAGCGATGGCAATGGAGGTTGGATACCACCAACGATTTTCCAAATACAGGTAGATGAGAATGCAGTAGTTGGAACCGCTGACCTAGCCAACAATAATGACCTTGTAGTTTTTCCAAACCCTACTAAAGATGTACTTAATGTAAAATTGACAACACCTGTAAATGCGGCTATTGAAGTTCGTTTGTACAATGTACAAGGTAAATTGATGGCTTCTCAGTCTGGTAAATCCGGTATGGATCTTATTCAGTTTGATACAGATCGATTGAGTGCTGGCTTGTACTTTGTGGAGTTGAATATGGGCGGTCAGTCTTTAGTGGAGAAAGTGGCGGTTTATAAATAAAACATGTATCGTTTCCTTATGTTGAAGAAATTTTAAATTTCCTCAACATTCAAAAGAGTGCTTTTAGATTTAATCTGAAAGCACTCTTTTTCGTTGACATTAGTCTAAAAATAATTTATTATACCAAGCACAAAGTGGTTTGGAGGAATAGATCGAGATTTTTGCCAGATCAAGACAGAAAAAAACATAGGTGATGCCTTAGCATCCGCGAGGCTTTCTAAGACAGAGCTGGAGCAAATAATCCGATAGATGAAATCTCAATCCATTTCGTAATGGGGTATCTAATACTCAACCGTTTCAAAAAAAACTTAAAACACCCTGATCAATTGAACACATGAAAAAACTCAATGCCCTATTTATTATAATTTGCCTTTTAAGCTGCAAGAATAAAATTGAAAGTAACGAAATGATTTTTTTGACCAAAATAATTCCAAGTGAAACACCTATTTCATTTAAAGAAGACCTTATTCCAAATGACCAGCTCATCCATAAAGGAATATTCAGTCCCGATTTAAAACAATATTATTACACGATATCTGATAAGGGTTTTAAACAATTCAATGTCTATGTAATAAGTAAACTCAAAGAAAGTTGGTCTGCCCCACAAGAAGCTTTTTTTAATAGCGATTTTAATGAACACGGAATGAGCTTTTCTCCTGATGGAAATTCAGTCTACTTTAGTTCAACTAGACCAACAAACATTGATACTATTCCAAAGACCTGGCACATTTGGAAATCTGATAAAATCAACGGGGAATGGAGTAAACCTGAATATGTTGATATTCCAAATTTAAGAGACAAGCTCCTATCTCATCCCATAATTACCAATTCTGGGACACTGTATTTTCATTCAAGTAATTTGGACTATAGCGATATGGATATTTACCATTCAAAAAATATAAATGGTGAATTTGACGATGCTGTAAAAACCTCTATTTCAACAACTATTAATATTCAAAAATGCACCCCCTATGTCTCTCCGAAGGAAGATTATATGATTTTTGCATCTATTGGTAATCAACTAGACTTAATGATTAGCTATAATGATGGGCAAGGAAAATGGATTAAAACACGAAAACTCAATGATAGAATAAATGAAACAGGACAAGGAAACCCTTATGTAACACCAAATAATAAGTTTCTATTCTACACAGTTGGTGAGCACCAAAGTGAAAACTGGAAAGTAAACTGGGTAGATATCGAATCAGAAATAAAAAACAGATAATTCTAGAAAGTATATAAACAAAAATAAGGGCCAACCCACAAAAGTGAGTCGGCCCTTTTCCATCTTGACCTCATTTACGGAAGCCTAAAACTCCCGAAAAATAAGCGCAAGACGATCTACAGTTTTAAAAATGTAGGTATGCTATACTGTGTTTATCCAGCGAGTGAATTGCAGAGTCCCCTACCCTGCAATCACCCTCTGGCATATACTATCTCCGTATCAGGGTCATCTTCTTAGTTGTTCGTTGCGTAGGTGTTGCCAATTCATAGTAAAGTATTCCAGTACTACCTTTCAGCTCATCCTTTGTAATTGCAAGTGTGTGATACCCTTTGGTATACTCTCCTTCAACCTGCTTCAACATACGTCCAGACATGTCATAGACCGTAATCGTAGCACTACTGTTAGAAGGCAAGTTGAAACCAATCAGTGTCTCATCCGCAAACGGATTCGGAGCGTTTTGATGTAGCTCAAACTTTGCACCACCAAATTTATCTGTATCGAAACGAAGGGCAAGCTCTTCTAAAGCGATACCACTATTCGTATCTACTTTGCGATATGCTTCAGCTGCTGTATAACGAGATCCTATACTGACAACATCGCTCAAAGTACTGTTTGTCTTTGCCGTAAATCGAAGGGTGAACAGTGTTGCATCATCCATCAAAGTCACCCCTTTCTGATTTGTCCAGCTAGTGGTAATAACGCCTTCCGCTAATTTGTTCAATCCGAAATTAGATTCCGTCATATTCGGTAAACTACCTGCTTCAAGGCCTTCAAATTCGATTTGCGTCGCATCAAAGTTTAATGTGAATTGATAACCCATCATTTCTACAAAGTCAGCCGCTAGGAATTCAACATCATAAGTTTCGCCGGCTTTCAATTCGCGATTCTTTAATCCGAAATCCAACTGACCATCAAAAGTACGATCCTCTGCATCGGCTTGAGCATTCGCTACCACTGATCCATTTACATCACCAATTTTCACTCCTACGAAATCATGCTGCTCTCCAGCTGCTAATCCATTAATGAAAACTTCTTCTGGGAAGGTGCTCGCAAATGGATTGTTAGGCTCTGGGAACACATATGCTGCTTCTACAAAGCGCCAAGATGTATTATTGTCAAATGCTTCATCTATATGTAAAATCACCTTACGCAGTGCTACAATATCCAGCGTAGAAATAGAACCCGAATTATTGACATCTGCTGCAATCATTTTATAAGGAGAATCCAACTGCTGAATTTCCAAAATGTGCTTTGACATGAGTACTAAATCGAAAGAGGATATTCCATTCAAGTGATCTTCATCTAAGAAAGGAGTCACGTGATAGTTACCACCCAACAATAGATTTTCAAATCCATAAATTCCATCTTCCGCACTTACATCCGAGTTTGTGTAGTTATTTGGTCCTTCTAGAGTAACGGTTACATTTTCTACCGTTTCGCCTTGTTCTGTTGCTACCATACCCATTATCGTTGAGTTGTCAGGGGTAGCAGTTACTGTAAACGTACCTGTTATTTCTGCTTCGTTCCCACAGTTATCAGTTGCCACAAAAGTCACAACTGTAATTGCATCTCCGTTTGGACAATCCGTATTCACTGGAGTATTCACAGCCTGAATACTTACGTTGCTATCGCAGTCATCTTCAGCTTCCAATCCATCTTCCATGTAATCAATCCAGTGATTGTACCAATAGTTTACATCAGCAGAACAGTCGATGGCATCACAAACAGATGGAGGAACTGCAGTAAAGACAGGTGGAGTAACATCTTGTATCGCAATAGTGGTCGTACAAGAAGCCGTTCTTCCACAATCATCAGTTGCTACAAAAGTTACAACTGTCGCAGATCCACAAGAGATCAAGTTAAAGTTCTGTGGGAAGTAGTTAACAGTGTATCCCAATTCACAAGAGGTATTCACTTCAAACAAATCCAGGTGCGTATCAATGTACTCCTGATTATTAGGATCACCGCATTCCAAAATCAAGTTGAATGGTGCACACTCAATAGTTGGTCCATCGTTTCCGATAATGAAATCACGAGTTACTGGTGTAGAAGTTCTTCCACAGTCATCAGTCACCGTGTAAGTGTAACGATAGATTGAACCCGGACAGTTATCCTGACCAATTTGTGTAGGTCCTGTGATACTCACAGTAGCTCCAAAAGAACAATCGGTATCATAAGTAATGTCTTCTTCCATTGGATTAGCAAGAGAAGCACAATACTTATAGCAAGAAGGAAGAACTGAAGTTATAACTGGTCCTTGATCACTCGCCAAATAAGTAAAGGTCTGTTCGCAAGAGCTTGTATTTCCACAAGCATCTTGCACAAAATATGTTCTAACAACAGTTCTACTATTTCCTGGACAGTTGTCCCCTCCGTTATCAGCATTCTGGTTCAATACGGTGAAATCAGTCAGTAACATTGTACAGTTATCCGAAATGGTTCCGCCAGCGGCAATGAAATCAGCAGCAGTCAAATGAGGTGCTGGTACAGTTTCAAAACAAGTCAATGTTTGATTTGGAGGACAGGTAATTACTGGCGCTTCTGTATCTGCTACCGCAATATTTTGGACACAGGTTGTTGTGTTACCACAAGCATCTGTCGCTAACCAGGTACGGAATATTTCATAGGTGAATTTGCCACAACCTTCATTGGTTTGCGTCGAAACATCAGAAGAGGTAATGGCCACTTCATTTACGGCAGAACAATTATCTGATCCTGTTGCGATTCCATTATCTGCTGGATCAGTTGAGTCTGTACAGCTTATCACTACGTCAGCTGGACAAACAATCTCAGGTGCAGTAGTATCTTCAACATTTATGAGCTGCACACAAGAAGCTGAATTTCCACAAGGATCGGTTGCCGTCCAAGTACGTGTGATAACGTATTGGTATTGGCCACAGCCAGATGCCGTTTGTGTACTGGCATCGGCAAAAGTAATGACGATCTCTGGAGATGCTGCACAGTCATCAACAGCTACTGCCATTCCGGTATTCGCAGGGCTGGTATCTTCATCACATTCTATGGTCGTATTTGCAGGACAAACGATAGTTGGAGGGGTTGTATCTTCTACCATAATGATTTGTACGTCTTGTGCCGTATTTCCACAAGGATCAGAAGCCGTCCATGTTCTAGTAATCATATAGGTATCGTTTCCACAACCTGTTGGCGTTTGTGTACTAACGTCAATAAAAGTAACGGTTA
>CAZDTI010000167.1:0-17246 GCA_964508085.1 uncultured Saprospiraceae bacterium
TTTTCAATGTCGGATAAACGCTGGATGTAGCCTTTTAGTTTCTGGGTTTCTTGTTTGTAGAAGAGGTTGGCGGCTTCATAGATTTTGAGTTCTGTTTCGGGTTTGACGGCTAGCTTTTTCTCGTACCATTTTATCAGGGTGGATTCGCTGAGGTCGGAGAGTTTTGCGATGCCGACTAGGTCTTTGCGGGGGAGTGTGGGTTTTGTTTTGGTTTTGCTCATAGTAGATGTATGTTTATTGTTAGATATGTGTTGTTTAGGTGGTCATAAATAACAGAACAAATATACGGTTTTTATTTTATTTGTGGGGTGGAGAGAGTAAATTGTATCGTGTTGATTTAGATATAGCTGCCTGATAATTTAGCGTTTCGTTTTCCGTTTTCTTTAAGTTGTTTTTATCAGTTGGAATGGATGTCATAATATGAAAATATCTAATAAAATACTTACTCATTTTATGAGATATAAAGAAAAATAATTACTTTTAGATTTTACATTAAACCCACTTCTGATGAACAGAATAAAAGCTGTCCTGGAAGAAAAAGGACAAACTCAAATTTGGCTAGCTAAACAGCTAGGTAAGGGATACAACATGGTGAACTCATATGTTGGTAATCGCAGGCAACCCCGTTTAGAAGTTCTGTATCGAATAGCTGAGATACTGAATGTAGATGTAAAAGATTTGCTTGTTTCAAGAGGCGATTTATAATGGCGGATGTTCATGATCGAAAGACCAGGAGTTACAACATGAGCAAAATAAAAAGCCATGATACTAAGCCTGAAATTATTGTTAGGAAATATTTACATGCTAAAGGATTAAGATACAGTCTTCAAAATAGGAAGCTTCCAGGGCGACCTGATTTAACATTTAAAAAATATAAGACTGTATTGTTTGTAAATGGCTGTTTTTGGCATGGGCATACGGGATGTAAATATTTTAAAATACCTAAGACAAGAACCGACTGGTGGAAAGATAAAATAGAAGCAACTAAGAATCGAGATAAAAACAATAGTAATGAGTTGAAAAGATTAGGGTGGAAAGTACTTGTTATATGGGAATGTGAATTGAAAAAAGAAAAGAAGTTAAAAGCGTTAGATGATTTGATCTTAGCAATAAGAAAAGACTAATCGCTTAAATTTTAAAATACATTGAGAAACACTATTTGAAGTAAAATAATATGGCGATACCAGTAATTGATATTTTCGCTGGTCCGGGTGGGCTAGGAGAAGGCTTTTCTTCTGTAAAGGGAAAAAGAGGAAAACGTTTTTTTGATATTAAACTGTCTGTTGAAATGGACAAAGATGCTCACGAGACATTGGAGCTTCGGAGTTTCTTTCGTCAGTTCCCTATTAATAAGGTGCCTGAAGACTATTATAATTTATTGAAGGTAGTAGAAGAGAAAGACTGGAAAGTGGAAAAAGCTAAGTTGTTTTCAAAGTATAAAAAAGAAGGTGATACAGCAAAGCATGAAGCGTGGAATGCTACCTTAGGTAAGGTTTCGAATAAAGAATTAGATAAGAGGATTTCCGAACATGTCAATAAGAATGAAAAGTGGGTATTGATCGGAGGCCCACCTTGTCAGGCATATTCGAATATTGGAAGAGCAAGAGTTGGGGGAATCAGTAAAGAAGATAAAAGAGTCTATCTCTATAAAGAATACTTGCGTATAATCGCAGTGCATCAGCCTACCATATTTATTATGGAAAATGTAAAAGGGTTGTTATCAGCGAAAGTTGATGGAAAACAGATTTTTAAAAAAATTCTGAAAGATTTAAATTCACCTTCTAAGGTTTTTAGAACGCAAGGCGTTGATTGTCCGGATTATCGAATATTTTCATTAGTGAAGCCACCAGAATCTAATTTATTTGATTCTGATAGTAGTTCACCGGAATACAAAAACGATGTTGATTTTTTGATCCGGAGTGAGAAATATGGTATCCCTCAAAAAAGACACAGGGTAATATTGGTGGGTGTTCGTAACGATATAGATATAAAGGAAATACCGATTCTAAAAGAAGCTGAAATGGTTCCTTTAAAGAATGTTATTAACGATTTACCAAAGTTAAGAAGTGGTGTCTCCAGAAAAGTTTTGTCAACAAGGCTAGGGGAAGATGGGAAATTGAAATTGAAATATGAAAAAATAAAAGATAGCCCTTCGGTATGGAAGGAGTTGGTAACAAATCATGCAAATTCAATAGTCCAAAACAATGGCTTTTCTAAATTTAAGAAAAGTTTGAAAATTAGATCGCCTAGAAATGGAAGGGGGAGTGTTTATTTAGACACTAATCCAACCTACGAAAAAAATACGCTGAAGAACTGGTATGCTGATGACAAGATGGAAGGTATTTGTAATCATGAAACGAGATCGCACTTAAAAGAAGATCTTGAAAGATACTTTTTTGCATCGTTGTTTGTGAAGGAGTATAATCGTTTTCCAAGACTACGTGATTATCCTCCAGCGTTATTGCCACATCATCAGAATGCAAAAAGTGGAAAATTTGCAGATCGTTTCAGGGTGCAAATGGCAGATATTCCAGCAACAACAGTAACAAGCCATATTTCAAAAGATGGGCATTATTTTATTCATTATGATCCGGAGCAATGTAGAAGTTTGACTGTAAGGGAAGCAGCGAGGATTCAGACCTTTCCGGATAATTATTATTTCTGTGGGTCGAGGACTGCTCAGTATATTCAAGTGGGTAATGCAGTGCCACCGTTACTAGCATATAGGATTGGAGAAAATATTAAAAAAATTTTAAGGGAGAATGATACATAGTAAGAGGATGGCAGTAGATATATAAACTAAATATATTTAGAGATAGTAAAAACAACTTATAATAGTTTTCACTAGGAGCTGCTGTAAAAGTGTTATAAATTATTGTTTTACGATTCTTTTGCAAGAATAAATTTCATATAAAATTAAACTAAGCACAGGCTAAATCACTTATTTTGAATTCTATACAAAGCATACCCAACGCAGCACGAACATTTGAAGCACTTAGGCATTTAGGATATGATCTGAATTCCTCCATTGCGGATATTATTGATAATTCTCTGACGACGCGTGTTAAATCCGAAGAAGTAAATATTTATTTCAATTTAGATGAAGGTAATGTTAATTGCCGGATACAGGATGATGGATTAGGAATGACTAAAG
This sequence comes from uncultured Saprospiraceae bacterium, assembly GCA_964508085.1. Taxonomy (GTDB): domain Bacteria; phylum Bacteroidota; class Bacteroidia; order Chitinophagales; family Saprospiraceae; genus CALGLS01. Next base: position 3,155 of record CAZDTI010000167.1, read on the forward strand.
GAGAATTGGAGGAAGCTATGCGAATAGGTGCAGAAATTAAATATAATGAAGCGGATCTTGGGAAGTTTGGAATGGGACTAAAAACGGCATCTTTAAGTCATTGCAATAAACTAACTGTAATTACCAAAAGACGTAATTCAGGTACTTATGGAATGCAATGGGATATGGCTTATGTCGAAGAAAGTAAGGGATGGAATCTACTCCAGTTAAAGCCAGAAGACGTTTGGGAAATATTAGAAAGGGAATCGATGGATATTGGAATATCTGGAACAATAGTATTGTGGGACAATATGGAACAACTGAGTAAAAATTATAAAACATATTTGAATATAACTAGTGCCAATAATTATTATTTCCGCGTATTAAAATCACTTGGTGTACATATTTCTATGGTATTTCATCGATACTTGGCTGGGGTTGTTGAAGAAGATACAAAGAAGGTAATTAAACTGAATGGTCGAGAATTAATTCCTTGGGATCCATTTTGTCACGATGAAGAGTTCACTACTCATGTAGAGTTGGAAAAAGAATTAGGTGAGTTAAATATAGAAGGTTATAGTCAGTCAATAAAAATAAAAGGTTACACTTTGCCTACGAAAGAAAATTTTTCTTCAGAAGAGAACTGGGAAAAAGCTAAAGGTAATCTATCATGGAACGATTCACAGGGTTATTATATTTATCGCGCAAATCGGTTAATACGATTTGGTGGATGGCAGGGAACACGATCAAGAGATGAACATTCGAAGCTGGCTCGTCTAAGTATTGATATAGATCCAAGTTTAGATAAAGAGTTTAAGATAACTGTTAATAAGAATAAGATTCAGTTTCCTGAAAAACTCTTTCGTCACCTTAAAGGAAAAGTAAACAAAAAAGTAATTAAAGTAGCAGATGAGAGATATCGAAAGAAGAAGAATTCAGAGCCTGTAACTAATAAGTTTAGAGGAGGAACTGTACATAAAAAAGTAACAAAAATATCTCAAGATTTTGTAGCGGATAATAAAATTAAAACTGGAGTTGATGACGATGACCAGGTAATAGTCAATAAGCCTTCAGGCACTTGGATGTCAAATAAGCTATCTGAATTCTTGAAATATGGCAGTGAAGAGAATTTTGAAGTAGTTTCGGATTCGTTTGATCCAAATCATTTTTGGAAAATAATTTGTAATGAGAACGATAAATTTAAAGTGGTCGTCAATATAGATCATCCATTCTACGAAAAGATATACAACGGAGGAAATAAAAATAACGCGTCTAGTGTTTCAGATGCTATTTTATTTGCCCTTGCTTTCGCTGAACTATACAACAGAAACGAAGCTAACTCTCACCTCTTTGACACTTTCAAAACAGTTTGTTCACAAGTACTGTCAAAGTTGTCTGATAAAAATACCTTTTAAATATGCTGGAAAGACACTTGTCCCAAATAGTACAAAACACAGTCGATAAGTTTGATCATTTCGGCAAAGATCGTTTCAATATTGATGAAGAGCTTGCAAGGTTACGCCATCCTGTAACTAATGAAGAAATTCCTTCAGATCAATTGAAAATAATAGAAGAAAGAGTTCTGGAAAAAATTGAATACAGAAGAGTTAAAGATACGGCAAGGTTAATCCCGGTATCAGTTATCTCCAATCCGAAATTACATGAAAAATGGTTTGAGGAGTGGTTAGAAAAAAATGATAACGAGACTGGAAGTTATTACTGGAAGCGATTAGAAAATTATCTTTCTATACAGTTGTCAGCGAAGTATAACGCTGGGAATGCAGCAAAAATAATTGGTTCAATTGACAATGCTACTCGCGAAATTATGTCTCAGCTTGCAAATCCGAAAAGATCGGAGTTCAGTTATAAAGGGCTAGTTTTAGGTTATGTTCAAAGTGGGAAAACTGCAAATTTTACGGCATTAATTGCTAAAGCGGCAGACGCAGGATATAAATTTATCATTGTGTTAGCGGGTATTCATAATATACTTCGAAGGCAAACTCAGATTAGGCTTGATAAGGAGTTGACGGGGATGAATGATATGAGAATTGAGGGTGCTTTTATAGATGAACCATCAGATCTCAATCGCTGGGTCCGAATTACTACAGCAAGAATTAAAGAGCGAAAAACAAGGTCAGGGGAAAAAAAAGTAAAAGATATTGGTGAATTTGATGTTGTAAACGTAGACCATTTTGACTCTATCTGTAACAGATCAACACCCACTCTTGCAATTGTTAAAAAGAATACAAAAGTTCTGGATCGACTTATTGAATATATTGAAAATTCAAATCTGGAATCCAGGAAAAAACTTCCGTTGCTTGTTATTGATGATGAAGCAGATCAGGCTTCAATAGATACTAACGCAACAAAAGCCGATACGAATCCAACTAAAACTAATAACTACATACGAAGGCTACTTGGCTTGTTCCCTCGTAAAGCCTATGTTGGATATACTGCGACTCCCTTTGCAAATGTTTTGATAGATATGAATGAAATTCACTCTGATCTTGAAGACGACCTCTATCCAAGAAATTTTATTATTTCTTTGCCTAAGCCGGAGGGCTATTTTGGTACGGAACAAATATTTACAAGTGATATTGCGGATTATATAGTCTCTGAATTGGATGATCATGAAAAAGAAGAAATTATCGATAATAATAATTTGCCAGAAGGACTATTGAAGGCAATTATGTCTTTTCTTTTGTCTTGTTGTATCAGAAATTTGCGGGGGGATAGAAGAAAACCTATGAGCATGTTGGTTCACATTTCTCAGAGAATTTATGACATGAAGTCTGCATCAGTTCTTGTTAATCAATTTATAAGTGACATAAAAACAAGATACGAGGTGGATAATTCAAATCTGCAAAAAGAAATTAAGAAGTATTGGAAACTACTTGATATAAATGCTAGGAAAATTTGTGAAACTTTAGATAAAGATAATTTTCAACCTGAATTTTCTGATGTATGGAGTGAATTGGACAGGGTACTACAAATTCTTAAAATTGTTGAGCTTAATAGTACATCGGATGATCGCTTAGACTATTCAACAGCAGAGGAGTTGAAAGTTATTGCTTTAGGTGGAAACCAATTGTCCAGGGGGCTTACTCTTGAAGGATTATTAACAAGCTACTATTTAAGAGATAGTCGACAATATGATACCCTTTTACAAATGGGGCGATGGTTTGGTTACAGGCATGGCTATGAAGACTTAACTCGAATTTTCACACTAAGTAGAATCTGGGATAGTTTTGAACATCTCGCACTTGTCGAAGAGGAGTTAAGAAATGAAGTTACAAGGTATGAAAATGATGAATTAACTCCTGCTGATTATGCGGTTGCCATCAGAGACCATTCAAGACTAAAAGTTACATCAGCCAATAAGTTGGGTGCAGGAAAAAGCAGGCAAACTTCATATAGTAAGTCACTCAATCAAACACTTAGGTTTCCTTTGGATAAGCCGGACTTATTAAAGTTCAATTTAGTTTTATTTGAATCATTTATAAAAAAGGTATCTGAAACTACCTCTATGGAAGAATCTAGATTAGATGGTGCTTATATATCGTCAGGTTTTGTGTCCGGAGAATTAGTATTATCAGCGTTCTTAAACAAATATTATTTTGATACATCTGAAGAAATTGGAGGTTCAGGGATAGATAGTATGCAACTTATTCAGTACATCCAAAGACGAATGACTGATAATGAATTGAGTGAATGGAAAATAGCTATTGTTGGAAGAAAGAGGGAAGGACCAACTAATAAAAAAATTAAGATAGCCAGTCTAGACCTTATTCCTATAACACGTAGCCGGTTAAATAAGGATATTTATGGTAATAAATATAATGTTGGTGTTTTAACTGACAAGGAACATTTAAGACTCGACCTAAGCGAAGATGCAAAAAGTCCTTATGATGGGAGGTCTGCTCAGAGGCCTTTATTATTGTTATATATAATAGCATCAGAGAGTAAAGCAAGAATCATAGATACTGATCGTCGACCAAATAGAGTTGATCTTTTCCATGGTCTAAATGAAGAAAAAGTTAACGTCGCTGGATTTGCTCTGGTCCTTCCTAGAAGCACTAAAGAACGAGATAATTATATTGGACAATAATGAAACTAGACGAATTAAATATTGAAAGCTGGGAAACACTTCAATCAGGAGGAGATAATATTTCTGGCTATAAGCCAGGTTATATTTATCATAACGGAATTGACACTGGTTTAATGTTGTTTAAAGATGGAAAAGGTTTTTTTCATTTTGTAATTAAACTGGAAAAACTTCCTACAACAAAACTCATCAGTCCTGAAGTAAATGGTTTGGAACTGGCAATTAATAGTTATAAAATTACCACTAAGGGAGTATTTACTTTTATAGATGTTAGTTGTAACCATGTTGCCTTTTTGAGTGAATTTACTGCACTCGTAAAGGAAATAATGCTTCGGACTTATGACACCCGAGAGGATGTGGTTTCTATTGTTAACAATATAATTTCATCGTGGATTGCTTTTTGGGGAATTAAAAAACAGGGCCTCCTTTCCGAAGAAGAACAGTTGGGTTTAATGGGTGAATTAATTGTACTTAAGTATTACATGAAGTTTAATCCTGAAATCGCCCTCAATTCATGGAAAGGCCCTATGGGATTTAAACATGATTATGTTTTTGAATCTTATAGCCTTGAATTGAAAGCAACCCTAAAAGGAGAACATATTCATATAATTAATGGTGTAAATCAATTGTTACCTTTAAAAGATAAAAAAATGTTTTTAATGTCTATTATTGCTTCTCGTACCAATGATGGAATCTCCTTGCCAGGATTAATTAATGACATTTCAGATAAATACTTATTTAAAGATGCTAAATTATTGTTAGCTTTTTTTGACCTTTTAAAAGAAGCTGGGTACAATAAATTATATGAAGAAGATTATAATGATATTCGATTTAATGTTTTGTCAAGCAAGGTGTTTGAGGTGAATTCCGCTTTTCCTAAAATTATCCGAGATTCTTTTGTTGACTCTATTCCTAATGAGATCATTTCTTTAAATTATACGTTAGATTTAAGTTCGATCGAAACATCAATTAATATTGAGAATCTTATGCCTTTATAACAAAAAATATGAAGGATTTGGAGGTTTCCGTATTCTCATATTTCAAAAGAATACACTATGAAAGAAAATCAAAACACAGAATGGAAACAATCCTGGAGAGACGAATACCTCAAATGGATTTGTGGCTTCGCCAACGCAGAAGGCGGAACCCTTGAAATCGGCAGAGACGATGAAGGCGACATTGTAGGAATTCCCGATGCAAGGAAACTGTTAGAATATTTGCCAAATAAGGTCAGAGACATTCTGGGAATCATAGTCGATATAAATTTGAATACCACAGAAGGAAAAGATTGGATATCTATCGAAGTAGAATCTTATCCGTTTCCGGTGAACTACAAAGGCCAATTCCATTACCGGACTGGAAGTACCAAACAAGAACTCAAAGGAGCAGCGCTCAATAAATTTCTATTGCAGAAGCAAGGGAAGAATTGGGATAGTGTACCGGTACCGCATGTATCCGTAAAAGATTTGAGTTCTAAAGCCTTCTCCTATTTCAAGGAGCAAGCCACTCAAACCAAACGTTTGGATAAAACCATATTGAAGAAAAGTCGGAAGACGTTGATTGCTAAACTTCGCTTGAATGAAAAGGATTATCTAAAGCGTGCCGCTCTGCTTTTATTCCATCCGGACCCGGAGGAGTTTTTCACAGGAGCTTATATTAAGATTGGATATTTCCGTACCGATACCGATTTGAGATTTCAAGATGAGGTGCATGGCTATCTATTTGAGCAAGTGAAAAAAACAATGGACTTACTTCTTTCAAAATACATGGAAGCGCAAATCCGTTACCAGGGGATTAGTAGGATAGAGGAGTACCCATATCCAGAATCAGCATTACGTGAGGCTGTGTTAAATGCGGTTGCTCATAAAGATTATAGCTCAGGGAACCCTATTCAAATCAAGGTTTACGATGATCATATTTCTATTTGGAATGCGGGTGAATTGCCAGAACCTTTAACTATAAAGAAGCTATCGGTGAATCACCCTTCTATGCCTTTTAATCCTGATGTAGCGACTACGTTTTTTAGAGCGGGACTTATTGAAGCGTGGGGGAGAGGTACGATTAAAATAATTGAGGAGTGTAAGAAGGCTAATCTTCCTACTCCGGTTTTTACGAATGAGTTTTCGGGCTTGCAGGTTACTTTTAAAGGAAAGAAAACGTCGGGGAAAACGTCGGGGAAAACGTCGGGGAAAACGTCGGGGAAAGTTCTTGAATTGATTAAGGAGAATAAGCAAATTACTATTCCAGAACTTGCAAACCACGTTGGGGTTACGGAAAGAACGATAGAACGAAATATTCAAAAACTAAAAGTAGCAAAGCTTCTTGAAAGAGTAGATGGTGCTAAAGGCGGTCATTGGAAAATTACAGAATAAAAGTATTTATGCTAGTACTAAATAACAAAACAATTACATCAGTGCTAAAACATTAAACATGAAGAAGAAATACACTCACCATACATTCAGATTCCTATTTCTTATTTTGATTAGCAATTGTACTTTTTCGAACCCAATTTTCGGACAGCAAATAGAATGGGTCTATGAAGTAGAAGATCAAGTAAATACTATTTCAAATTTATTATGGGTAGATAAAGAAGGGAATAGCCTTTATTCTATAATTAGAATAAACCCAAAAAGTCCTGGAACTATTGGATATGGGTATTATCTATTGATGCTTGATAAGAATGGAAACTATAAAAGGACTACCTATGTTAAGGGATGTAAGAGGTCAAGGCGGATACTACCTTTTGGTAAAGACAAATTCCTTTCGGTAGGGAAGGGGTGTGGTGATAGAAGTAATAATATCAGGTTATATGATTACGAAGGAAATACATCGAAAATTGGAGAAGCGTTTCCAGGTAATTGTTTTGCTTCTGCTTGGTATGATGATAAGTTTACTTTTTTTACGAAGCCGGGAGACCGGTGGGGTTATTCCTTTATGGCCATAGGTGGAATAGATAAGAATCTAAATACGACCTATGATTCCATAGATTTGAGTGAACTTAAAAGAGAAGATATGGGAATAATGTTTGGTAGAGAATCTCCTGTAAGAACCGAAAATGGAGTTTGGGTCATACCAACAATTTATGGAGAAGTAAAAGGCCAATCATTTGATCCTAAGTCTGGATTTGTTATTGGTGTAAAAGAATCAAAAATTGTTTGGAGATACCCTAAAGTTGATAACCATTATAAGATTCATTCTGTATGCGAATTCGAAAATAAAATTGGAGCTTATTTTAAGAATTTTGATCATCCTGGCCCAGACGTTTTTGTATTTCTAAACAAAAATGGGGAAGAGTTAAAGAGCTTAAATATTTCTCAAAGGTATGAATCGGTTAGAGGTTTAGCAATGACAAAAGACAGAATAGTTATCCTTGATCAGAGATTTATTTCATGGTATGATCATGATGGAGATTTGAAAGGCCAATTAGATATAGCAGGACTTGGATTTATCCATATAGGTCTAATGAAATTACAGAGGAATGGCGATGTCATTCTTACTGCAATAAAAAACGGTAATGGTGTGATGATTAAGATTACTACTAATGAAAAAGGTAAAGAACAATCGACAATTGAAGAGGAGAAAGGAGAGGTCGTGGAAGCGGAAGAGAATGATTTGTCAGAGTCGGAATCACAAGTTTCTTATGTTTCTTATGGCTCTGTTGATGAAGTACTAGAAGAGAATATTGTATCTGCGACTGTTTATCCCAATCCAACTTCATCTTATATTCATTTTAAAATCGATTCTAAGGTTAATAAAGAGGAAGCATTCACAGTTCAGATATTCGACTCTTCCGGGCGTCTTGTAATGTCGGAAATAACACATAGAAACAATGCTCCTTTAAACGTACAAAATTTGCCTTCCGGAGTCTATATCTATAGATTGAAATCAAGAGGGAGTGAAATGATTAATGGGCAATTTATTAAGGCAAACAGATAGTGGCCGATTCCCTTCAAGCTGAACTATCCGGAATTTCCAGACAGTTACTTTTCGAGTCAGTTCTTAGATATTTATTTTGTAAAAGTAAATTTTCAGAAAAGAGAAGGGATAACCAATTATTGCGACAATGTCGCAACAATCTCAACAAAGAAAATCATATCCAAAGATTCCCAATTGTCGTGACACCGTAAGGACAATTGATCTCTAAGGATTATGCCATCAAGAATTGTCGCATCACCAATCCGACAATCAACTGAACCTGTAAGCAATACTTACAGGTTTAGTTACGAACTATTCCACTTACATCCCCCTCACCCAAAAATCTTCTCCATCGCACTCTCCAAACTCCCATCATCAAAACTCGCCAAATACGCCTGTGTAATACTAATGTTATTATGCCCCAGCGCCTTGCTAATATCATAAACACTAACCCCTTTCTTCCGGGCGATATCCGCAAAAGAATGCCGGGCGATATGAGAAGTCAGCCGCTTATCAATCCCTGCTTTGAGTGCGATCTGTTTGAGGTGATAATTTATTTTAGACGTCTTTGCGCCGATCTGTTTCATAAGAAACTTTTTGCTGGAGTAATCAACATCATTTTTTAGAAAAGGAAAAATGAAGTGGTTATTTGGCCGACCCTCCTTTTCGTACACCGCAAGAATCTCTTGTGCCTGACTAATCAATTTTATCTTTCGGTAGCTGCCCGTTTTATCCATTGCGTAGCTGAGAACATCCCCAGAAATATTTGACCATTTCAATTGTTGAAGATCGCCGATGCGGATACCAGCGCAATAGAAAGAAAAGAGAAACGCATACCTAACGTGATAAGCGTTCGTCTCCGGATTTAATTCGACCTTCTGCAATAAATTAATTTCCTCCAGTGACAACCGTTCTTTTTGGCTAGGCGCTCTTTTTAGCTTGAATTTAAAAAATGGATTTTTCTCCTGAGGACATACATCCTCTCTGATGGCTCGGTAGAGAATCGCTCGTAATGTTTTCAGCGTAGAATGAATGGTGTTTGTTTTATTACCAACAGAGCGAAGGTAAGCCTCGTAATCATAAAGAAAGGAAACCGTAAAATCATCGAAGGTGAATTCTCTCCCTTTTAAATACTCCTTTAATCTTTTGGTAACACTTCGATATCGAGTAGCGGTGCGGATCTGATCGGCGAGCTCCAGTCGTGCCACCTGCTTATCTGCATAACTGATAAAACACTCTGGCGGCTTCCCAACGATCTCTTCTTTGATTACTCTGGAGGAGACATATCTCGAATCTTCCTGCAATTTCAAAATCGTTTCCTGAGCCTCTGCCATTTTTTTTGCGATGTAATTATTTACCCGACCGACGCTGGGGAAGGGACGTTTGACTTGCTGTGTTTCAAAATCCCAATGCTTGTCGGGGATGACGGAAATGCCTAGTGAAATGTACTTTGGTTTTCTGTTCTGAATGATGCGAATATATAGTGGAACTTCGCCCTTAGAATTTGTTTTGTGGTGATTTAGTAATAGTTTTACGGAGGCCATATTTATGTAGTATTTGTTTTGTTATGTGATACCCGAAAGGTAAAACAAATCGGTAAAACAAACAATGGCCTTTACTTCCGCTTAATTACTTATATTTCTTTTTCATTTGATTTAATAAATTGATAGACAGAAGTATACGGAATTAAAAAGAAATAAATTATGAATTATTTTCTCCCCCGGGGGTACTTGTAAAGGTCGTAAAATGTTGATATCCAACGATTTACGGCCTTTTTTTATGAGTGGGTACAACATAGGTACAACATTCCAAAATGAGATACCAATTCCTCCCTATTCCACCACCCCCTAAATCTGTGACAGTTTTTTACGCTGTTTTACACCTGATTCCCCCTATATTACTATCACTTTAATTGTTTTAAAAACAAGTTAGACCTTGTTTGGGGATGCTAGATTTGTTGGTTTTAGAGTTGTTCTTTTTTCTTGTAGAAAAGGGGGTACTAGGGTGTTGGGAGGATCAGTTGTTGTTTGAGTTTTGAGTAGGCTTATACTTATATAAAGGAGTATTATTGAGTATTTTAGATTGTATGAATAGTACGATGTTTAAAGTATCAGATTTTTATGTTATTGTTGTAATCTGCCTGATACGTATTTTTGAGACAGACTATTAGTTTTGCATAACACAGATAAAATATTATGAAACATTTTATTACCGTCTTTTTTTTATTTCTAGGTCTATCAGGAGCATTCGCTCAGCTTTCGACAGATTACAAAATAGAAAACGTCACTGAACTGGGGTATATTTATGAAACATATGTAGACGGAAGTGACATCTATTATTTTGGTATTACGGCGGATACCAATAATATACAATTTAGTTTTAGAAAGATTGACACTTTAGGGAATGTTGTCTGGTCAACTTCTGACCATTCCAATACTTTAGGAGCTGCAACAGATGGCGGAGATCCATTATATGACTTATTCTCTGTGGATAAAATAATAGATGACGGCAGTGGCTTTTTGTATGCTGTAGCCAACACATCTGTGTTCTCGACCGAAGGGATCTTAATGAAAGTATCTAAAGCTACAGGTGAAGTCATTTACTCATCATGGGTGCCTAATGATAAAAACTACAATCCCTTTGTTCTTAACAATGATAGTTTAGCGCTTATGAACTATGAACAAGGAGGACTTAAGGTCAACTACTATAATAAACATTCTGGTAACTACCTTGGTAATACTACTTTGTTTAACCCAAATACTGGTTCGGCTTTTTACATTCATGGTATTCAAAAAGATACTTTGGATAATTTATATCTAGCTGATGTAGATACTATACGAAAACTTAATGCCATTACAAATCAAGAAATTTGGAAGTCTCCAATTTCCCAAGTTGAAGTCAGATATATAAGGCACATACTATTATCTTCCACTGAAAATTCACTTTATGCTTTTGGTATTACAGATGATATTCCTACTAAAACGTTTATTGCAAAATTGGATAGAGTTACTGGTGCTGAAATTTGGTCGACTTCATTTTTACTCCCATTTAATTGGTCTCTTACTCTTAATCCAAAAGCTATAAAGGGAGTGGAGTATGGAAACAAGATAGCCGGTGTTTTTCAAAACCATTCTGATAACACGTTTATGGTTCTCGTGGATTCACAAAATGGAAGTACGATATGGTCGTCCCAGAATGACCATGTTAAAAACCTCGAGAACATTCAAGTTGCGGACACAAAATTATTACTACTTGGTGATTCGGGATATACTGATGGAAGATTAAGAGTTGTAAGCATTGATTTAAACATGGGAGCTTCGTTGGATACCTTTATCGAACCACCAGTTGATTTTTATTCAAACACTGTAGGAGCAGTTGTTCGTCGTGAAATGATTGGAGCTGTTCCTCTTTCGAATAAAATTATTTTAATTGGAAATGGACAATTAAATAGTAATAAAACTTATGAATTTTATGCAGAAGTGTCTTCAGATGATCTTTCATTAATACAGCATAAGCCCTTAGGAGGTAATTATCAATTGCATTCCGATACTAAGCTTATGGCATCTTTCCCAAATGGCAATGTTATTAAAGCTACAGAAGTTGGACGATATGTTAATTTTGAACTAACTGATCCTTACGGTCAACCTATCTGGGAAAAGGATTATGGGATAATTGATGATTCATATATTACTTCTTTTGAATCTTCACAATTGGATTATTTAGATGTGATTGGAGATACTGTTTTTATCGTGAAAGTTCGTAATCGGAGTATATACGAATACAGTAGTGAAAATGGAGATGACTGGGTCGTTGAGGATTTATTGTTTTTCTTTTCGATAAATGGGGAATTACTGAATGTATTGAACCTGGGTACTGATATTGAAGTTGATAACATAGATGTCGATTGGATGTACGACGCGACCAATGACCATTATATCATTTTATTTCACACGGCTTATTTTGTAGAAAATGATGGGACACTCATTCATACACTAGGTATTTCTTCTACTAATGATCCAGCTTTTGTAGGTAGCAAAAGGCTTCATGATATAAACGAAGAGATGTTTTTATATGTAGATAATGATCGAACAAGAATGGTTGAGAAGTTCAGCAGTTCTGTACAATCTCCAACGGCTACTTCAGTGGCGTTTTTTTCTGTCGGCGCTCTTCAATACGTCAATGCGGTTAACGATAGCATCCTTTTAGCTTGTTTTCGTAACACTAATACTCCATATAGCATAAACTGGGCAAAGATTGAAAAAGCAAGCGGAAATGTTTTGTCAACCAATACCTCCTTCAAGAATGGATCCCCCTATAAATGGCTAAAAACGCCAAACCCTAACATCGTTTTGGCTATCCATACGAATGCAAATCGGGATAGTTTGTTTTATACGAGATACAATTTTGAAACAGAGGAAATTCTTTCATCAATACTGATTAGAGCTTCACCTAATAATGAAAGAATTTATTTAAATGATATTGTCTTGAATAAAAACGAAGATAGAATATTTCTAGCTGGCTATGAGTTTAGCAATTTATTCGAGACCAAAATTTTGATAATAGCAACTGACATATTTGGCAATAAATTGCTAGAAGTAGTTGATGATGGAGCGTTTCCAGGACGTTATAATCAGGCAACAAAACTGATGACTCATCCACTAACTGGCGATGTATGGGCAGGTGGTATGTATAACCATCCGACGCTTAAAAAAACCGCTTTTGTATCAAGGTTCGATGGTAATTATCTAAATGTACCTATTAATGGAAGTGTGTTTTTTGATGAAAATGCAAATGGAATAAAAGACAGCCTTGAAATTAACGTTCCGGTAGGAGAGGTGGTAATGGATGGCACTTTTACTTTATACCTGAACCAGAATGGATTGTTTGAACCCTACGCTACTAATGGTTGGACCTCTTTTAGTTATCAACTTCCCAGCGATTGGGAGCTGACCACAGATGGTATACTTCAGTTTCATCCGACATTTTCCAATCAACCAATTCAATTTGGGGTGATACCCCTAAACATTGTAGATAGCATCTCTACCTCGATTGCCGCAACGACAACCGTTTGTAACAATACCAGCCAATTTACAATCTTAATAAATAATGAGGGAACAACTTTTCAAACCCCAGAGTTGACTTTTAAGCATAAAGGCGATAGTATTCATAGTCCATCCATTATGCCCGAAAATTCAACAGACTCAACTATGACTTGGATACTGAGCCCGATGGCGCCAGGTAGCAATCAAGTGATTACTGTTTCGGTAGAAATGCCAGGCGCTGACTTCTTAGGAGATACCTTACGGCATACTGCCACCGTCTTTTATACACCGACAGGGCAGTCGACGATAGACAGCTCATTATATACGTACGAGCATATCCTTTTATGCTCATACGATCCTAATGATAAACAAGTAGATCCCCAAGGTTCATACTTCAATGATACTTCATTTGTTTATACTATTCGTTTTCAAAACACCGGAAATTATCCTGCTCAGCATGTGGTAATAACAGATACTTTATCGAATAATTTGGACTTATCGACATTTGATTTTTTAATGGCAAGCCATCCTGTTTCAGAAGTCATCCGCGACGGCAACGTTGTAAACTTTAAATTTTATTATATTTATCTACCAGACTCGCTTTCAAATGAACCAGAAAGTCATGGATTCGTACAATTTCGAATTAATTCTAAGGCCGGATTGGCTGAAGGAGCAACGATTGAGAATACAGCTCATATTTATTTTGATGAAAACCCTGCGATTGTTACGAATACTACTGAAAACACATATTCGATATTTACCTCTACGAAATACTTTACAGAAAAAGAATATGATTATAAAATATTTCCGAACCCTACGAATGGTATATTGACAATTCAGCAAACCTTAACCCATCCAAAATTTACCACATGGTCATTAATAAATATTACTGGAGAAGTTATAGATGAAGGAGCATTGGGTGATACTGTTGGAAATATTGATTTCAATCATTTGCAGAATGGGGTTTACTTTTTAAAAATAAATAATAGCGAAATACATAGGATTATTTTATTGAAATAAATGTTAGGGCTTCACTTTTGGAGAATTGATG
>CAZDTI010000168.1:0-17171 GCA_964508085.1 uncultured Saprospiraceae bacterium
AAAGGCGTTCTAGCATCATCAATCAAAACCGAATCCACCTCATCAATCATTGTGTAGTGGTGCTTACCCTGCACTTTTTCATCAGCAGAACGCACCATGTTATCACGCAGGTAATCGAAACCAAATTCATTATTGGTTCCATAAGTAATGTCACATTTATAAGCAGCAATACGTTCTGCAGTGTGAGGTTTATATTTATCTATACAATCTATCGTAAGGAAAAGGAATTCGAAGATTGGTCCGATCCATTCACTATCACGAAGCGCCAGATAATTGTTTACAGTAATGACGTGTACCCCCTGTCCGCTCAATCCATTCAAGTAGGCAGGCAAGGTGGCTACCAATGTCTTTCCTTCCCCTGTTGCCATCTCGGCGATTTTTCCATCATGTAGTACCATTCCACCAATAAGCTGAACGTCGTAGTGAACCATGTTCCAAGTGATGTCTCCACCCGCAGCCGTCCAACTGTTTTTGTAAATTGCCTTATCTCCATTAATAGTAACATGGCTCTTTTTAGCCGCTATATCTCTATCGTGAGGAGTTGCCGTCACTGTAATCGTTTCGTTATTAGAAAAACGACGAGCAGTTTCCTTTACCACAGCGAATGCTTCTGGTAATAATTCGTTTAGAATTTCTTCCAAGTGCTTATCTCTATCCTTTTGAAGCTGGTCAATTTCGCCATAGATGTCTTCCTTACGGTTGAAATCAGTTTCATTTTTGGATTCTGTTTCTAAAGCAGCAATATCCTCGTCAATTCCGGCAAGGTGTTCTTTAATTCGCTGGCGGAATTCCAGAGTCTTTTCTCGAAGTTGGTCATCACTTAGAGAACTCAGTTGTTCAAATGCATCATTGATCTCCTCTACCCTTGGAGAGTAGATGGCGATGTCTTTGTCGAACTTGGTTCCAAAGAGTTTACCGAATGTTTTTGTAATAAATTTTAACATAAAATATTTCTTATTGTAGTCTTATTAAAGTGTAGTCGTTTTTGAAAGAGCCAAAGATAGTTATAACGATAGAAAAGCAAAAGAGATTAGTCTGGTTGGATCATAATTCATTCCATCGTATGAAAAAGTCTTTTTTGCGCCATTCTGTCTGAAAATGAACTAAATAGGTTATAAATAGGCTGCCATAACTTGTAAAGTTTTAATAAATACCTGCCAATGAGCTTATCAAAAAATGACTAACGTTCCTAAAACGGTCAGGTTTCTTTTACAAATCCCTTACCTTGGCGGGAAAACAACAGCATCTTTGATCAATAGAACCAACATAGCCTTATTCCTTTGCTGCCTCCTTATTTTCTCCCTCGTCTATTCGCCTTTCCTTTTGTCGCTTAGTATGATCGGTTTATTGTTGTTAAGCTTAGTTCGCTTTCCAAGGGAAGGTGTTTTAAAATATTCATTCAATACAAAAGCCTTTCAGTGTATTGCGGATTACAGAAATCATCTTTCCTTTTTAGTCGTCTCCCTTTTTTTTGGAATTGTTCTTTTTAGTGCTTGGCAAACAACCGGAGATTTCCATTATTTCTTAGAACGACTCCGCATAAAATTGCCTTTTTTGATTTTACCTTTGGCTTTTTTAGGGTTACCAAAAATCAGTACCCAGCAATTCAATAAAGTCTTGCTTTTCCTATTGATTTTTATGAGCATCAATAGTATTGGGGTTGGTATCAACTATCTTCTCCACTTTGAGGACATCCAATTTGACTTGAGTCGGGGTCATGCCATGCCGACACCTCGTAATCATATTCGTTATAGCTTACTAACTGCTCTTAGCATTATTGGTGGCTTTCATTTAATTTTGGAAAATTATTGTTATAAAAGAAAAACAATTCGCTATTCCATTATTGGAATGACTGTCTTTGTTTTTCTTTTCATTCATATCCTGAGTGTCAAAAGTGGTATTGTTTGCTTATATTTTGCCTTAGGAATATTATTGCTTCGATACATTTACAATTCAAGAAAATATCTTTTCGGAAGTGGATTGTTATTCGCTTTGTTACTGATTCCTTTTATTGCTTACCAGAGCATTCCTAGTTTGAAGCAAAAAATCGGATACATGACGTATGACCTCATGCAATATCAAAAAGGAGAAGGTGGCATTTATGCTGATTCTGGTCGCATTACTTCTTTGAAAGCGGGAGTTGAACTATTTCAAAAGCATCCGGTCTTTGGTGTGGGGGCTGGTAATTTCAGGCGAGTTGTAGATCAATTGTATGCTGAGCAGTATCCTGAGTATGTGCAAGCCATTATGCCACACAATCAATTTTTATTCGTATTGGCGGGGACGGGTTTATTTGGTTTTGGCTTTTTCCTGGTGGCCTTTTTCTTTCCTTTGTTTTACAAAAGAGCTTATGATAATTTTTTCTTTCTTGGGTTTTATATGATTTTTCTGATGGCTTTTATATTGGAACATACGATAGAGAATGCGGCTGGAGTGGGGACCTTTTCATTCTTTTTGGTTTTGTGTTTGAGTAGGAATAGGTTTGAAACCTAAACAAAAATTTACCCCAATGGCGTCTCTCCCTTCTCAAACTTCTCCCGTAATACTTCCGCCACCGTAATACCACGCAGTTTACTATCCAACCAAGACACAATATCCAAATACAGAAATGGCCGTTTTTCAAAAGGGTCTTTTTTAATCTTATTCAAACTATTTCTAAGTTCCTTGAATTCCATCTTCAAAGAATCCGGTGTCATGGAAGGAATCCGTCGAACGAATTTTAGAATTTCCTGCTGTACCCGATGTAAGTCTTCCCGCTTTCGCAAAAAACGATAAACGGACTTGACTTGATATTGAACCAAAGATTCATTGCCCAACTCGAAATGCGCAATCAAACAAAGAATACGCGCAAAACATTGGATGTCTTCGCGAATGTCAGCATAACCTTCGTTGATAATTAAGTTCAAATAATGAATGGCATTTGCGTTATCGCCACTACTGAAATAGAGACAGGCAATTTTATAATAAAAAACCATAACGCGATGTCGATCCCAGTTGTAAGTCTCTTGTTGAATTAACTTTTCTAATGGAGCAACCAATTGCAAACCATCACCAGAAGTCCCTTCTATATAATGTCTGTTTATTCGATTGACATACAAGTAGAGCTGCAACAAACCTTCCTCATTTTGTCCTAATTTGTTTTTATGCTGCTTAGCAAAATTTTCTAACTTATCCAGCACCACTATAAACTTATCATGTTGCCATAACAAGAATAATGCATTTAATAAATTATGTAGCCCCTTCAAATACAACGGTCGCTCCAAAAGAATCATTCGTTCTTCATTCTCAAACAATTGTACCCAACGCAAAGCATATTTATAATACATCAAAAAGTCTTGCGACATAAAATGATACCAACAGTAAGATTGAAACAAATAAAGCTTCTCATAAAAACTCAAAGTTGGCAAATCATATGTTGGCAAATTGGAATGGAAAAACTCACGGACGAATAAAAATTCCTTTTGGTTCCGAACATAACCAACTTTGATATACAGACCGTAAAGTTGCAGCGCTAGATTAGAAAACAAATGAGAACGAGAAATCATCTTACTTACTCGACCTGAAGATTGGGTCAACTCCTCTGTTCGATTATCTCGGCTACGGGTGATGTATTGTGATTCTATTAATTTTTCAAATTCAATTACCTCCAAGGCCAAAGAATACTGGTGCGACTCAAGCGCTTTAGTTTTCGCTCTACCCAACATGTCCAAACTCTGACGATAGAGCCCTTTGTTATACAAAACACGGGCATAGTCAAGCCGCTCGCGCAATTCAATATCCAAGTTGTGATTACGATGAATCAGTCGAAGCGAAAGCAGTAGTTGTTTATACAAATGTGCTTTCACATTACTCAACTGTCGCTTCTTGATACCAGAGATTTTTCTCAAAATAAGTACCTCATCGTAAATTTTCTTTTTATCCAATAGGTCAAACAATTGCAAAAAAAGCAAATCATCTGCCGGATTATTCCGATTGACAAATCCCCGAAAAGAGCGCTTCTCTGCGCTGGTCAGTGATTTTATGAGTTGAACGAGGTAGTCTGTTTGCTGCTTTGGCATTGTAAATACAGAAATATTAAACAACTGATAATCAAATACTTAAAGGTAAAACACATCAATTGGTGATCGTAGCAGCTCCTAAAACAAATTCACCTTAATCAACAACAAAAGATATATTTGAATCGGTAAACATAGGGTTATTTAGTATAAGTTGTTACAAAAAATTAAATCAAATAAATATGAGCAATTCCCGAATCCAGATTTTTGATACGACGCTTCGTGATGGCGAGCAAGTACCCGGCTGTAAACTCAACACCAAAGAAAAGGTGGAGATCGCTAATAACTTAGAAGCCCTTGGGGTAGATGTCATCGAAGCAGGCTTCCCCGTTTCCAGTCCTGGGGATTTCAAATCAGTAGATGCCATCTGCAAAGCGGTGAAGTTTCCAACGGTATGTGCATTATCCCGTGCAGTAGAAAACGACATTATGGTTGCAGCGGAGGCCGTAAAATTTGCAAAGCGCCCACGGATACATACCGGCATCGGTACTTCCGATTCTCATATTCGTTATAAGCTAAACACAACACCAGAGAAAATAATCGAACGAGCAGTGGCTGCAGTGAAGTATGCAAAGTCTTTTGTAGAAGATGTAGAGTTCTATGCTGAAGATGCTGGACGCACGGACAATGAATATTTAGCTAGAGTGATAGAAGCGGTTATCAAGGCCGGAGCAACCGTAGTCAATATTCCTGATACGACTGGTTATTGCCTGCCCGATCAATATGGAAAAAAGATAAATTATCTGATGGAAAATGTAACCGGCATTCACAAAGCCACGATTTCCACGCACTGTCACAATGACCTTGGTCTGGCCACTGCCAACTCTATAGCCGGTATTCAAAACGGTGCTCGACAGATCGAATGCACCATCAACGGAATCGGGGAACGCGCTGGGAATACTTCTTTGGAGGAAGTCGTTATGATTATGAAACAACATGCTTACATGGGCATGGACACAGCTATTCAAACAAAAATGCTGAATCCGATTAGTCAGCTGGTTTCAGACAAAATGGGTATGGCTGTACAAGCTAATAAAGCCATCGTTGGCGCCAATGCCTTCTCTCATTCTTCTGGCATACACCAAGATGGTGTCATCAAAAGAAGAGATACTTACGAAATTATGAACCCACTGGATGTAGGTGTTGATAAATCATCTATTATCTTAACGGCACGGAGTGGCCGCGCTGCGCTTGCTTATCGCGCTAAAGAGGTGGGGTATAATTTGACCAAAAAAGCATTGGATATTGTATACAAGGAATTTTTGATGTTGGCCGATTTGAAGAAAGAGATTAATGATCGTGATTTGACCAAGTTGCTGAAGAGGACTTCGAATAGAATTCCTTTGCCGCAGTAGGGGGTGATAATCGTGTGGCCAGTAATTTAGTGTATTTCCGCACGCAGAGGGCGCCGAGAGCGCTGAGGTGGTTCGTGAAGAAATGCAATTATCGCATTTATAGTTTAGTGTGATTATTAAAAACGTTAGAACGCGCGCCTTTTTAGTGTATTTTTTCACACAGAGAGGACGGAGGCCACAGAGGTAGTTCGCGAGAAAAGATATTGGCGGCACGCAACTCATACATCTCGCTCTGCGCTCTCTATGTGACGAAAAGAACACCAGAAGGCCAGGATCTTTTTACGCGTTTGATTCACGCAAAGCAAGCGAGATATTTTAATTTTAATTTTGATTTAAATCTCAGTATGTCCAAAACATTATTCGATAAACTCTGGAACGCTCACTTGGTACATAGTACTAAAGGACAAGACATTTTATACATCGACCGTCACTTCATTCACGAAGTCACCAGTCCACAAGCATTCAATGGTTTGACCAAACGAGGGCTTCCCGTTTTCCGAAAGGATAAAACTGTTGCTACCGCTGACCACAATGTACCTACCCTCAATCAACACCTTCCTATTCAGGAGCCACAATCCAAAAAACAAGTCGCTACATTAGTTCAAAATTGTAAAGATTTTGGTGTGGAATTATATGGTCTTGGACATCCATATCAAGGGATCGTTCATGTAATTGGGCCTGAGTTAGGGATTACCCGACCGGGCATGACGATTGTTTGTGGCGACAGCCATACTTCGACGCATGGTGCTTTTGGATGCATTGCTTTTGGGATTGGAACCAGTCAGGTCGAACAAGTTTTTGCTACGCAATGTCTGTTGTTACGAAAGCCAAAGCAAATGCGCATAACCATAGATGGTGAATTGGCCCCAGGTGTTTTATCGAAAGACATTATCTTGTACATCATTTCTAAACTAGGAACAGGAGGAGCCACTGGCCACTTTGTTGAATATGCAGGTTCTACGATAGAATCACTTTCTATGGAAGGCCGAATGACCGTTTGTAACATGAGCATCGAAATGGGCGCTCGTGGAGGGTTCATTGCTCCAGACCAAACTACTTTTGACTATGTAAAAGGACGTCGCTTTGCGCCACAGGGGGCCGCCTTTGATAAAGCCGTCGAACATTGGAAAACCCTACATACCGATGAAGAAGCAAACTTTGACAAAACTTATCATTTCGATGCAGCGGATATTGAACCGATGTTGACTTATGGCACTAATCCAGGAATGGGTATTAAGATTTCCAACAATGTTCCTACAAGTAAAGAAGTAGACTCTTCTGAAAACTTACGAAAGGCCCTAAATTATATGGATATAAAAGAAGGCGCTTCTCTTTTGGGCAAAAAAATAAACCATGTTTTTATTGGTAGTTGTACCAATGCGCGTATTGAAGATTTACGTTTGGTTGCAGAATATGTAAAAGGAAAGAAAAAGGCAGCTCATGTACAGGCGATGATTGTTCCGGGTTCTAAACAGGTAGAACAACAAGCAAAGGAAGAGGGTTTAGATAAAATTTTTACTGCAGCTGGATTTCAATTAAGAGAGCCTGGTTGTTCGGCATGCTTGGGCATGAATGAGGACAAAGTCCCATCGGGAGAATATTGTGTTTCTACTTCTAATCGGAATTTTGAAGGGAGACAAGGGCCTGGAGCTAGAACTATATTGGCCAGTCCTTTGACAGCAGCAGCAACAGCGGTGGCAGGAGAGATTGTGGATGTACGGGAGACTTTATAAAACGGGTGCTAAGCGCATTTTCTCAATGGGTATTTTCATATCACTAAGTATTGAAAAGCTATTAACAATTTACCAACAACTATTTTGCAATAATGAAAGCATTTAAAAATACAACGAGTTCTGCGGTTCCTTTGCCGATGGAAAATATTGATACGGATCAGATTATTCCGGCTCGCTTTCTGAAGGCGACGACTCGGGAAGGTTTTGGGGAGAATCTATTCCGAGATTGGCGCTACCAATCTGATGGGAGTACTAATGAAAATTTCGTTCTAAACAATCCAACTTACCGTGGAGAAATCTTGGTCGCTGGGAAAAACTTTGGTTGTGGTTCAAGTAGAGAACATGCTGCCTGGGCTATTGCTGATGCAGGATTTCAAGTGGTGGTTTCCAGTTTCTTTGCGGATATTTTTAAGGGAAATGCGCTAAATAACGGACTGTTACCTGTTGTGGTTTCTGATTCATTTTTAAATGACATTTTCTCTAGCATAGAACAAAACCCTAACACTGAATTTACAGTTGACTTAGAAAAACAGTTTATTAAGAATGAATCAACAGGGGAACAATTTGACTTTGAGATTGATGGGTACAAGAAAATGTGTTTGTTAGAGGGTTTGGATGATACCGATTATGTAATTAGTCAAAAAGAAAAGATCAAGGCTTTTGAACGACAGCAGGTTTTGTTTTAAACTGACAATAGATGATTTCGCTTGTTGGACAAGCATTTATACCTCTTCCATTAAATATTTTATACTATACAAATCAAAAAAGTCCGTGCGGTTATTATCATTAATTAGTATATTTGATACGTAACGGTAATATTTTCAATTTTTAATCCTCTATTTTCAATTTTCTCCTCATGGACAAAAAAATAGCAATCCTTTCCGGCGACGGTATCGGGCCAGAAGTAATGGCACAAGCCATTCAGGTTCTAAATGCAGTAGCCACCAAATATAATCACCATTTTACTTATTGCAATGCTGACGTTGGTGCCTGCGCCATTGACCGCTGTGGTGATCCATTACCAGAGACGACTTTGGAAACTTGTTTCAATGCCAATGCCATTCTATTTGGCGCCATTGGCCATCCTCGTTTTGACAATGACCCAGATGCGACTGTTCGCCCTGAGCAAGGCTTGTTGAAACTTCGGAAGTCCATGGGCTTATTTTGTAACATTCGCCCTGTCACTACTTTTCCAAAACTATTACATCTTTCCCCTTTACGACCAGAACGAGTGAATGGTGTTAACCTTGTAATCTATCGAGAACTAACCGGTGGAATTTACTTTGGAGAGCGCGGAAAAGATGAAACAGATGGTACTGCTTTCGATACTTGTAAATATAGCGTTGAAGAAATAACCCGAATAGCACACCCTGCATTCCAAGCTGCACAAAAGCGAAGAGGTAAACTGACCTTGGTAGATAAAGCCAATGTCTTAGAAAGCTCTCGTTTATGGCGAGCAACAGTCAAAAAAATTGCAGTGGAATATCCGGATGTGGAATTGGATTTCATGTTTGTAGACAATGCAGCCATGCAACTCATTCTCAACCCTGCCTCTTTCGACGTCATTTTGACTTCGAATATGTTTGGCGATATTTTATCCGATGCGGCTTCTGTTCTTCCCGGTTCTATGGGACTCTTGCCTTCTGCCTCCATTGGAAAACACAGTGCTTTATTTGAACCCATTCACGGCTCATGGCCACAAGCAGCAGGTAAGGACATCGCAAATCCAATTGCTATGATTCTGTCGGCTGCTATGATGTTGGATCATTTTAAAATGAATAAAGAAGCGAAAGATGTTCGTGAAGCTGTCTATGCTTGCTTAGAAAAAGATATAGGCACCCCGGATTTGGGAACCAGCATTCGATTGAGTTGTTCACAGATTGGAGAGCTGATTGTTTCTTATCTGCTTGAAGGGCCGGCGGCGTTTAAGGCAGAGCGTTTGGCAGAGGGAGCTTCTACTATTATTTAAAACAACCTATTACAGGAATAAAATAGTTCGCTCTATGACTTCAAGGTTGTAGAGCGATTTTTTTATTTAAAGTGCAACCTAGACTATAACTTCAAAGCGCTCAGTTCGCGAGCAATTGGCGTATTACTCGTGTATCAAGGGAATTGAGATTGAGGTTGAGGTTGAAGTTGAGCTTGAGAATCCTCTTTCCGCAAGCCCCCAGACAAAGCCTCTTAATGTTTTTTGTAAAAACAATAATACCTTAGCGGAATAGTTTTATACAACAAGCATTCGTTCAAAATAACAGCACATTATGCAACTTCCAAATTTTAAACAACTGGCAAAGGTTATTCTCTGTTCCTTTCTGTTTTTTGCATTTCTCATTCTACCACCTTCTCCTTTATCTGCTCAAGGCAATAGTGACCTGTCTATTGGCCAGTGGCAATCGCATTTACCTTACCAACGAGCGCATTATGTTGCCCAAAGCTCGACGAGGATCTACGCCAGTACGGAATGGTCTATTTTTTATGTAGAAAAAGCGACTCCTGATGTAGAAGTTGAATTTCTAAGTAAAGTAGAGGGCCTGAGTGATGTGGAAATGAACTTGATAAAATACGACCCTTTCAATGATAAGCTTATTGCCGTTTACAACAATAGCAATATCGACCTAATTGATGATCAAAGTATAACCAATCTTCCTTTTATCCTAACCAGTCAGGGCGTTGGTGATAAAAGAGTTTTTGATGTTTTTGTTGAAAATGAAAGTACAACTTATTTAGCCATGGGTTTTGGTTTAAAGGAACTAAATGTAAAGAATGGTGAATTTGGAGATGAGACCAAAGCAGAAATTCGCTTTAATAGTGTAACAGTTCTCAACAATATGGTTTACGTCAGTACTGACGAAGGAATTTATCGCTTTAACAGAAATACAAATAATAACATTCAGGATTTTAGCGAATGGGAATGGCTCGGTCCTCAACATGGCTTTCCTGCTGATTATACCTCTACCCAAGTTACCGTTTTTAATAATGCCTTATACACTGATATCGATAGTGTTTTATACCGTTATGATGGCAATAATAATCTGGATTCCATTTTCCATGAAGAAAGCCTTACGCTCCATTATTTAAGTGCAGAAGGAAAACGTTTAATTGCTGGTTATAAATGCTGTATCCCTTCAAATAGTTGCGACTGTTCTACAGGTTGTGCGGAAAATTGTGATAGCAAAATCTTATTTTTTGATACTGATGACTCTTACCTCGTTAATGGTAGTAAATGTGCTAACCGAACCCGATATGCATTGGAAGACGAAAGCGGACGTATATGGTACGCCGATAGTTATAGAGCACTGAGAATGGCAAATGGATATGAAGATGACTGTGGTCTAACCTTGCTTTACAACTCTCCTCGCTCCGCTTCCGCTACTCAAATGATCTTTGACGAAGACAATCTTTGGGTAGCAACTGAACTACATTCTATAGTCCCTAAAAAAATTGGTAGTGGTATTTTTTCTTACATTGATGGTAACTGGACTAATTTTGTTGAATGTCAGAAAGGAGCGCTGAAAAACATCAATGGATTTCTAACACTCGCCGTCCATCCTGATAATAAAAACATTTATGCTGGTACCGTCGATGATGGAATAGTGGAACTAGTCTTAGACGAAGGAGAGTCTGGTAGTGGGGCTTATAAACCAAGCGTAAGATACAATGCCTCTAACTCCAACGGCACACTAACTGCTAGTGGAAACAATCTTCGAATAACAGGAATGGACTTCGATCAGGAGAATAATCTATGGGTGATTAATCATGGATCAACCAAACCTCTGGCTGTTCTTAAAAACGACGGTATCTGGACCAACGATTTCATAAACATTCCTTTTACGGATCTTCGATTTATGGTGGTCGATGACCTAGGTTATAAATGGTTTTCAGTAGATGGTGTTGGTAGTGGTTTAATGGTCTATGACGACAATGGAACCATTGATGACTCCTCTGATGATCGATTCAGAACAATCAGTTCGGCCAATTCAGAAGTTCCCAGTAATTTCATTTTTAGCATTACCAAGGATCTTGATGGTGATATTTGGGTGGGAACTACAGAGGGTATTGTCATTTTTGAATGTGGTGCCAATGTCTTTGATGCAAGTTGTCGAGGTTCCAAACGAATTCTAGAAGTGGATGGCTTTAATGGTTACCTCTTAGAAAGTGAAGAAGTTACCGCTATTGCAGTGGACGGTGCTAACCGAAAATGGGTGGGCACTGGAAATGGCGTCTTCGTATTATCTCCAAGCGGTGAAGAGCAACTGGCCTTTTTTGATAAATCCAACAGTCCTATATTTGATAATCAAATTACCGGTATTAGCATCAATCAAAATAGTGGTGAGGTATATATTGGTACGGCTAAAGGATTACTTTCTTATAGAAGTGATGCAGTTGGTGGTGGAAGATCAAATAGTTCTAGTGCATTGGTTTACCCCAATCCGGTACGTCCAGAATACGACGGACCTATTGCCATCAAGGGACTAGCTAGAGATTCTAACATTAAAATTACAGATGTAAATGGCCAGCTCATCTATGAGACTACAGCCCTTGGCGGACAAGCCATTTGGGATGGAAAAGATTACCAAGGGCGTAAAGCGAGCTCAGGGGTTTATTTGGTTTTTAGTACGAACTCTCGCAACCTAGATTCGCCGGATGCCATTGTTGGGAAGATCCTTTTTATGCGGTAGGCTTAGTTGCTATTGCTTCTTTAAGCACTTTCTCGTAATAAGCCTCATACTTTGGTAAAATGTGTTCGATGTCAAAACGTTCTGCTTGTTTTAGTGCATTTGCTCTGAAAATCTGCAGCTTTTCGTCATCCATAAGCAAAGAGATGGCTTGATTTGCCATAGATTCTACATCTCCCACATCACTGAGGTAACCTGTTTCTCCATGAATATTAATTTCAGTAAGCCCCCCTACATTGGTAGAAATTACGGGTATTTCACATGCCATTGCTTCCAAAGCTGCCAAACCAAAGCTTTCAGAAGCAGAAGGCAGAATGAATAAATCAGAAACCGCTAACAATTCTTCTACAGCATCTTGCTTTCCTAAAAATCTGATCTCATGGCAGAGGCCGATCTCGCGACAAAGGCCTTCCAGGTTTTGACGTTCTGGGCCATCTCCTATAAGTAACAATTTACATGGCACTTTTTCATACACCTTCTGAAAGGTATAAATCACATCTTGTACTCTTTTAACTTTTCTGAAATTAGAAGTATGTACCAATATCTTTTCACCATTTGGCGCTATAGCTTTTTTGAAATGATCTTTATTCGTTTTACGAAAGCGGTCAAAATCAATAAAATTATAAATCACTTCAATATCTCGATCTATTTTAAACGTATCGTAAGTTTGCTTCCTCAAGTCTTCGGACACCGCAGTTACTCCATCTGATTTGTTAATAGAAAAAGATACGACTGGTGCAAAAGCACTATTAGAACCAACGAGTGTAATATCTGTTCCGTGCAAGGTTGTAATGACCGGAATATATCGTCCTTCTTGTAAGAGTATTTTTTTAGCCATATAAGCCACCGTTGCGTGGGGGATCGCGTAGTGAACATGCAATAAATCTAATTTTTCATATTTAACCACCGCCACTAGTTTACTAGCCAAGGCCGTATCATAAGGTGGATACTCGAATAGAGGATAATCCGCAGAGCTCACTTCGTGGTAATAGATATTCTCTTGGAAGCTCGTTAATCTAGCAGGTTGTCGGTAGGTAATAAAGTGTACTTGATGTCCGCGCCGCGCTAAGCCTTTTCCTAATTCGGTAGCCACAACTCCACTACCACCATATGTTGGGTAACAAACGATTCCTATTTTCATGTTTATGCTTGAGTTACTTTAATTTAATTAGGGCGTCAACAATCTAGCCCTTTAGTGGTTGGTACCAACCCTAATAATGCCCACAAAGGAAATGTTTTTTTGAAAGAAATGTTCATAATTACCTGAATAAAAAAGGCGCATTTTACAGCCTCCTAAAGACGGAAACGTGTACAATGCACCTTTTAAAATCGTAATTAGCTATATGGTGCGGCTCCTATTTCGAATGCACCTTTTAGAATTCTCCTATTGCACTAATAACCTTTCCACATGAGTGCCGCTTCCTGGAACCATAACCTGTACAAAATAAACTCCGGATGGCAACCTGCTCAAGTCTAAAGGATATAAACCAGTACTTGTATTGGTCTCTGAAAATTGTAATACTTTTTGACCGACAGGGTTCATAACTCCAACCATAAAATCAACAGGATTGTGGAAATTCAACTTCAATATAGCTTGCCCCGCTGTTGGATTCGGGCTTAGATTGATATGTGCCAATTCGCTAATTTCATTTGCAGATACAGCCTGGCCTAAAATCACCGTCAATTCATCTTGGCAACCGTTGGCATCTGTTGCGGTAACAGTATAACTTCCATTGACCAACCCGGTAAGGACATTTGTCGTTGAGTCGTTATCCCAGAGATAAGTATAAGGTGCGACTCCTGCTCCTGGTGTGATAGTAATGCCACCATCTGCGGAATTTGACGTGGAGGTTTCCTGAAGCTCTGTAGTCCAGTCGAACGTTTCGAGACAGGCAGTTATTTTGATATCATCAATGGCAAACCCATCGTTTTGAATAGAACCATCAGAATCGAAAGCAAATCGGAATCGAGCAGATTCCAAACCTGCAAAACCATCAAGTAGTAATTCAGCGGTTACCCATCCCCCAGAACTACCTGCCCAAACATTACCTAGATTTGTAAAAGTGTTTTCTACGCTGTACCAATTGGTTCCTTGGCCAAGAGCGCCTAATTTATTCCATTTTCCATCGCCAAGTGTTACTTCAAGCCAAACACCATCCCAGCTTGTTTCTGTATCATAATTAATAGCAAAGCTCAAAAGTGGATCTTCCGTGTAGTTGCTAAAATCAATGCAAGTAGAAGTCAAGTAGGAAAGTTCGTTAGAGTTATAATTACCAATCAGATTGGTCATCCAAGCACTATCTCCTGTAGCGGCGCCATTAATTACCAGACCCTGAGGAACACCAAAAGCAAGCGTTGAGTTTTCGCTTATCGTAGTATCAATATACCAATCGATTGTTTGCATATCGAAGTTATTGATATAAGGAGTAGTTTGAGCAGGTAGGGCCAAATTTTCTATAGAAAGAGCAAAGGTATCGTTTTGAAAAGTTGTATCGGTGGTCAATTCTGTCCAAACTAGAACATCATAAATCTGATCAACAGAGAAATCATAGGTCATCTCAAATTCTAGAGTAATAATACTGTCGGGACCTAAAACACCAGTGTAAAAACCATCGAGTGGTTGAACCACTCCTGCATCTTCTCCATTTACGCTATAGCGAAAAGGAATAGGAGATTCCGGAGAAGTCCCCAAATTAGCTATGGTTACGAAAAGGATTTCCTCATTTAAATCGCAGGCTTCAGTAGCCGGACAAACTACATTTATAATGCCTACATCATGTAATGATTGTGCATTTGCATTGTTATAAGAAAACGAGCAGAGGACCGCCAAACCAGTCCAAGCTATAATTCGATATGATATCAGTTGTAGAATATTAGGCATAGTTGTGTGGGAAATTTTCATATTACTAAAATGTTTTATCGAAAAAACTACATTTTTATAAATTCAAATGTAAGCAAATTCAGTTAAATTAACAGCCTTGTACTTCTATAGTAATGGACTTCTGTTTAACATTTTTACGTTTATTACCTTAAAAATGCTACTTTATCTGTACCTTGTAGAAAGAATATATGGCGTCACTCTTTTCACAAACACTATATTTAACTGCTTTATCCTCTAAACTTTTCATCACCTACCGTGTTAGTGTCTTTAAATACCCAGTAGATGGGGGTACTATTTTTTGTCCCATCAACCTTAACAACACGCCTATTTAAGCACATTAGTACTAAAGTCTGCCCCAAAATACCACGTCTTCGCTTTTTCCAAGGTTGTTTTACTAGGAAACGGCACGAAAATTCCAATGACTAGACTACAAAACTCTTATTTATAGTTTTAAATAAAAAAAAGAAATTTGGCTATTTACACCATAAAAGATCTGGAAACCCTTTGCGGGATAAAAGCGCATACCATACGCATATGGGAAAGTCGCTACCAGCTCGTTGTACCTAGCCGTACACAGACAAACATCCGATATTATCAGGAAAATGATCTAAAGGATTTATTGAATATCGCAACTCTCAATAAGAATGGCTATAAAATTTCCGCCATTGCCCAAATGAGTAAAACAGCCATTGAAGAAAAGGTGAATGAGCTATCTTCAGTACATTTCGAAAGTGATGCCCAACTCAATACCCTCACAATGGCGATGATTGAGATGAGTGAGGAAAAGTTTGATTACATTCTCTCGAAAAGTGCTAAAGATATTGGGTTCGAAAAGACTATGCTGGAACTTGTTTTTCCATTTTTGGAAAAGTTAGGTGTGCTTTGGCTAACCGGCTCTATTAATCCAGTACAGGAAAATTTTGTAAGCTGTCTAATTCGACAAAAAATGCTTACTGCCATTGATGCCCTCCCTTTATCCAAGAATAAAAAGGCCAGTAATTTCCTTTTATTTCTACCAGAAGATGAGAATCAAGAACTCAGTATGATGTTCATGCATTACCTGGTCAAATCAAGAGGATTGAGGGTTACCTATTTAGGGTTAAATACCAGTCTAATTGATTTACAAGATGCCAATAGCATTTGTCACCCTACGCACATATTCACCATAATCTCTGAAAGCTTTACACACCAACCTGTTCAAAAATATATTGATCAATTGGCTCAGGCTTTTACACATTGCAGTATTTTACTCTCTGGCTATCAGGTTATTACTCAACCTATCAATCGCCCTGAAAATGTATCCATTTTGCCTGGCTTACAAGAAACTATAGCTCTTCTTGACGAACTAAAGACGAAGTAAGATCATCTCATCTAATTATTTAGCTTGTTTTAAGTTATTTTCTACATATCATATCTAAAGTTCTGATTTTCAACCGTTTATAATTCTTCTGTTTTCGTATCTTAGACAACGAACCGCTAAAAGAGCTTCATCTTGAGAATCAAGCACTTAGCCTCAATTCTAGAAAGATAACTATACAAAAAACTCATTCACACTAATTTATAAAATTTGATTTTCAACTCGGGAAAATTCCCCAGATGCTCCAATAAATGATAGCTTTGCGCTGTTATTCATAACAACTCTATTTCATCACCTTAAATTCTATCTATTCATGAAGAATGCAATTAAATTCACCTGCTTATTAATGATCCTTGGGATCAGCCTTACTTCTTGTAAGCAAAAAACACCCGGCGCTAAAGCAGCTACTGGAGAAGCAGTAAAAACGACTACTAACACTGCAGCGGCTGACGCAACTACATACATGGTAGATGCTGCCAATAGTAAAATCATCTGGGCTGGTTCTAAGCCTGGCAAAACACACTCTGGCACCATCAATATTGGAAAAGGAACAATCACGGCGGCCAACAATAATATTACTAACGGAAAGTTCATGATCGACATGACCTCTTTAGAAGTAACTGACTTACAAAAAGGTTCTGGAAAAGAACAATTGGAAGCACACTTGAAAGGTACTGTAGACGGGAAAAGAGATGACTTTTTCAATGTTGCAGAATTCCCTTCTGCGATCTTTGAGGTCACAAGTGTAACACCAGCAGCAGCAGGTGGCGATGCAACACATAACATCACTGGTAATCTTACATTGAAAGGACAAAGTAAGAGTATTACGTTCCCTGCAAGTGTTCAGATGGCTGGAAGCGTTTTATCAGCGGTATCGCTTCCTTTCAAAATCGATCGTACAGAATGGGGCATCAAGTTTATGTCTAAATCTATCCTTGATGATTTGAAAGATGGCTTCATTGAAGATGAGGTTTCTTTGACTATTAACTTGACAGCTAAGAAAGGGTAATTCCTTAATTCACCATATAGTTATTTCATTAATTACTATAACAAACATGACTCATGCGAATCACTAGTAAAAAAAGAAGCATAAAAAGCTAAGTTTGTGAATGCA
>CAZDTI010000169.1:0-17120 GCA_964508085.1 uncultured Saprospiraceae bacterium
CATTATTGGCATCAACGAAAGCGGTTCCTAAATAAATTTTCCCCTGACAAGAAGCAGCGCTACAATTCGTATTATCCACTTTAAAAACTTCCACAAATACATCTCCGGCATCAGCAGTTCCCGAAAGCATCGTCAAGGAAGTTTCTGGAGTGGTGTCCCAGATCGGTGGTAGCTGATTATTATTAGCCATACCTTCTAATCGAATAGCAACGGAGTCATTACACATTAAGGCATTCTTCAAAATACTAACACCAAAGGATTCACCTCCTATTCGAATTCCTTCTGCATTATTGGCAATGACATTGCCTTGATTAATGGCTCCACCAATAGATACAAAATCAATATTGAAACTCAGTAAAATCCCACAATACTCATTTCCTCCGTTAATGGTTTCTGTATAATCCGTTCCAATGTAATTTCCATGAATAGTCACCCTTTCGGTCTTTTCTGTCAATGCAATTCCGCTTCCTTCAAACGGCCCTTGACCAGGGACTCCGGGAAAGAAGTCAGTTGCAGAACCATTGTTATAAATTACATTTCCTTTCGCAATACCACCTATAACCAAATCCAAGGCACCTCTTGCTTCAATCCCATTATTTGGAAAATCGGTAATTTCTAATCCGTATATTTCAGCGAATCGACCTATAACAAGGAGCCCTGCATCTGGGCTATTCCAACTATTATTAAGTCCACTCAAAATAATCTGAGGAGCAAAATTTCCACCCATTCCATGACCAGGCTGTGTGGTCGCGTCAATAACAGTTCCCAAATCAGTAATAGCTGGTAAAGGAGTGCCCGTTATTGAACCAACATCAATCGTGAATGGTCCAGTCCCTGGAATATCAAAATAAATAGCATTTGCTCCTATTGTTTCATCTGCACAAGTCATGGCATAACGCAAAGATCCAACTCCAGTATCTTGAGCATTGGTAACCCAAATCACACCACCAGGATCTGTACAAGCGGACATCCCAACAACAGCTTCGCAGTCCGCAAATTCAGAGGAGCTTCGATCTATACCCGTTGCAATTGCAGTAATAATATCTCCTCCAGCTATCGTATCCTGCTCCTCAAAAGGACTATTTAAAACCCAGTCTCCCGCAACATCAGCCGTAGCTCGTCCTAAATATAAATTCCCCTGGCAAGGTGCTCCGACACAGATATTAGAGGCCGTATAAACATCGACTTCATCTCCTGGGGTAGCAGTCCCCGATATTTGAGAGAAAGTCATATTTCCAAGAATGGGTGCTGTTTGACTACTATTTGCTCCACCTACGTTCTTCACCGCAATGGAATCATTACAAAAAAAGTAATTTCGTAAAATCTCATTAAAATTAGCTGTTTCTTCTATTCGTATACCATTCGAATTATTTGCGATAAGGTTTTTGTCTTCTTTATTATTTCCACCTATTACATTGCTACTACAATTGGCTTGAATATAAATGCCACAATATTGATTCCCCCCTTCTATAGACTCTGTTACATCCGTTCCAATATAATTACTGCGTATAGTAGCAAACAAGGCAGTATTGATCAATCGTATACCCGTGCCTATGATATAATTGTTGGAAGAATTACCAGGGTCAAATCCTACTCCATTTCTAACTATGACATTCCCCCCTGAGGGCTTTCCAATTTCTACAAAGTCGGCTCCATCTACAAGTATTCCATTATCTGGAAAAGAAGAAATGGTCAAACCATATACCGCACTATTTCCAACATTGAATTGTAAGCCACTGACCAAATTTGTAGACCATATAGCATATCTACCAATGATAGAAACAACTGGTCCTCCCTCAACACTATACCCCGGCTGTGTCGTTGCATCTATTGTTGTACTGTTAGTAATAGCTGGGAGTGCTTCGCCCGTAATGGTACCCACTCTGATTTCGTGTGGACCACTACCTGGAATATCAAAAAAGATATTGGAGGGAGATAAATTATCGTTGGAACATTCAATCGCTGCTCTCAAGGAGCCTGGGCCTGTATCTAAAGTATTGGTCACCCAAACAATATTATTGGTCCCACAAGAACCTGTTGTGAGTTCTGAAACAATAAAATTGAGCGGATCGCCAGAATCATCGCTAAAGTTCGTCCCCGTAATATTGATGTTGTAATCACCATCAGGTAGAACACCTAAGTTAATTGTAGTGGTCCAAGGAATAATGGATCCAGTGCAAGTATCCGCTGGCATACTATCCCAATCCATTTGGATATTTAGGTTAAAAAACAAAAGTTCTGCATCGAAGAAATCTAAAAACGTGCAGGAGTCTTGTTGCAAGCCAGATAAGGTCACCGATACTTCCTCATAATTATGAGGTGTATTGGGACTTATGGAAATATCTGTTAGCGAAAAATAATTTTGTGCCTTAAGGTCATTCTGTGTAAGACATAGACAGCAGAGACTGAAAACCATAAGTTTCAAGATCAGTGGAAAGCTCCTTTTCATAGTTTTGCCTTTTTTGATGAACAAGTCTTGCTAATATCATTGGCCTATTCTTACAGTAGAATCGTAAAATCTAATTTCAGCCTTAGGGATAAAGCAAATTAACGGTACAATTTGAGAAAAACATTTTATGCTAATGAACAAAAAAAGCATAGGAATAGTACGTTATTCCAAGGCTTTTCCAGAAAGTTAGCGTAAATGAGATCCACTCAAAGAAGGACAGTTAATAATATTGAACCTTTAAGTTCATCATTGAGTTAAAATAATCTGTTATTGGTGTAATCAAAATCGATTCAAAATGAAATCGAAATAAACAATTCTTCTGGGGAAATAACATTATCAATGCTATTTCCTTACTTTTGTAGATTGCTTGCTAAGGTGGGTGAAGGATCAAAATTGAAGCGTGTATACCATGATCCTTAAAAATAATTCTATGTAAAACTACGTAATAAATGGGACATTTGCTCGCCTCTCTTATTTTTTTGTTGGACAAATGAAAATAAATACTTTCTCTTTTGAATAAAAGCACCTATCTTTGGGGTTCCCATTAATCCTTTATCCGTTTTCTTATCTGATTGCCCTGACGAATATAGTTCATGTGAATTTTTCGTCATCATTTCCCTCAACGGGGTAGTTTATTACAGTTTTACTTTTTGTGTAATTACTTACATTACAATAGAAATAACTAATTTCGTGTACTTTTTAGATTAGTTATTTGCTTAATAGGTCTTTTTGCCTTTTATGCATAATCTATGGAAACTTACGTCGCTTAAACCATGAAACAAATCACTCTCTTTTTTTTATACTATCTGTCCTTTGCCTTGCCTTGGATGGCCAATCCTTCTTCTGACCTAAGTACAGAGGCTACAGCAGTGAATAGTGTATTTTGTGATCCTACAGATTCTCTGGCCCTTGTTGATTTCTTTAATCAAACCAATGGTGGCCCTTGTTTCCCTTCTAGTCCTTTACCGGGCTGGGATGATCCTTGGGTTTTAACCGATCTAGTCTGTACCTGGCCGGGTATTACCTTGGATGCAAATGGACGAGTCATTGCGATAGAATTGAATAGTAGTGGACTTACAGGTGATATTCCGATAGAACTTTCCCTGCTTACAGAACTACAGGAATTAAAAGTCAGTAACAATTGTCTTACAGGAACGATTCCTACAGAATTTGAAGACCTTGTTAATATGAGACAACTTTGGATAGACGGTAACGAATTAGTCGGAGAGGTTCCGGAAGAGCTTTGTAATATGGAGGACCTTACCGTTTTCTTTTTAGATGAAAATAACTTAACTGGTACTTTCCCATTTTGCTTTAATAATTTAAATGGTTTGGGGACCATAGACATGTTCGACAATTGTTTCGACAGCCTTCCCGACCTAACAGGCGCTCTTTCATTGACCACTGGAAAACTTCGCGTTTACAACAATAAACTTACATTCGACGATCTTCTCCCTAACATCGACGACATTGCAACTTTCTATAGCCCTCAGGATTCTGTTTGTGTAGAATTGGACACTACTGTACAAACCGGAACCGTTTTCAATCTCAGCCTTGGGATTGATGCCGGCATTACGACCAACAGCTATCAATGGTACAGAAATGGCGTTCCTTTCGGGCCTCCCAACAATTCCAACACCCTTGTTTTTGATCCAGTCTCTTTTGCTGCGGCTGGCGTTTATCACTGTCAGGTAACGAATCCGGCTATGCCCTTGTTGACTTTACAAAGTCGAAGTAAAACAGTTACGGTCGTCTGCGGCACCAGTAGTTTTGAGTTTGTAGAAGATGTTTGTTCTGGTTTTGAGATAGACTTTGGCGGAGTGACTTACGATGAGGGGAATCCAACTTTTATGACGACACTCTCTGGTGCTGATCAATTTGGTTGTGACTCCATAATTAATATTCAACTTACTTTCAGCACTCCTCCTCCAACTCCATTGGATACCATCCTTTGTCCGGGGGAAAGCATCACTGTAAATGGAACTGTTTATGACGAGGCTAATGATTCTGGTCTAGAGTCTTTTGGTATTCCAGACCAATTCAATTGCGATTCTTCAGTACAAGTCAATGTTACTTTCTATCCAGAAGCCATATCTAATATAGAACCCATCCTTTGTATGGATGACACCTTTTCCATCGCTGGGCAGGAGTTTCATTTTCAGGATTCCATTGGGCAGATCATTCTTGAAGGACTTAGTTTTCACGGCTGTGATTCTACCATCAACATAGACCTTAATTTCTATCCACTGGCCACCTCCACCATTACCGATACTTATTGCACAGGTCAGGAGGTTATTTTAAATGGTACAACTTACAATGCAGGAAACAGAATAGGGGCTGACACCCTTTTCAATGAAAGCTGGAGGGGTTGTGATTCTATTGTTATCGTTGACTTGACTTTTGGAGATGGCGTCGAATTCGACTTGGATTCGACCATTTGCGACGGACAAGAAGTCATCGTCAATGGTACCGTATATGATTGTGACAACCCTACTGGTTCCGAAACGATTATTGGCGGTAGCTTTTTAAACTGTGATTCTACGATCAATGTTAATATAACCTGCTCAGAACCCGAGCATGGTACCTTTCATATGACCGTTTGCCCTGGTGGTAGTTTTGAATATTTCGGAATGACTTATGACGAAATAGCTGATAATGGCGAACAAAATATTGGTGGAATTGGTCAATTCGGCTGCGATTCTATTGTAGATGTAAGCATCAGTTTCTACTCCCCTTCTTTTTCCATCTTAGACACTACTATTTGTGAGAACGAAGATCTTATTATTGATGGAGATGTAATTTCTAATAATGGCCCGTTAGTCATTCCTGGTGGAAGTTTTCGAGGATGTGATTCTACCGTATTTATTACCATAAATGAGTTGCCAGTAGCTACCAACCTCATCAACGATGTACTCTGCCCAGGAGGTACCATTACCGTAAATGGCGAAATATATGACGAAGTTAATGACAGTGGGACAGAAACCATTTTTGGAGGAGCTTTTAATGGCTGTGATTCTATCATTACTATTGATATTACTTTTGGAACGGCTGTTATAAGTCAGACGGATGAGATACTTTGTGACGGTGATAGTTTGGTCATTGGCACTATCGTTCTAAACCCATCCAACACAGTGTACACGGACACCATCTTCGGTGGATCTTTTAGTGGTTGCGATTCTATTACAAATATTAACATCAGCTATCATCCTGTATCAAATAGTCAATTTAACCCTAATCTTTGTCCAGGGGAAAGCCTTGATTTTGGAGGTGTAACAATAGATGCAACGAACCCTTCCGATACCATTGTTGTTCCGAACGGTAGTTATACTGGTTGTGATTCTACGATCATGGTTATTGCTAATATACTGACTGTTGAAACAGGGGCTTTTAGCACTACGCTTTGTCCAGGAGACAGTATTGTAATAAATGGGACAACCTATGATGAAGTCAACGATAGTGGAACTGAAACCATTCCAATTGGAAGTTTCCAAGGATGTGATACGACCTTTACGGTAAACATTGATTTCTATCCAGTGGCCAGCAGCAATATTGTCAATACACTTTGTGATGGGGAAAGCCTCGATGTAGGTGGAGTTATTCTTGATGCTAGTAACCCTTCGGACACAGTGGTTATTCCTAATGCCAGTTTTCATGGCTGTGATTCTTTGGTTATTGTTAATTTAGAATTCTATCCACCTGCGACTTCCACCATTGATTATACCCTTTGTTTTGGCCAACAAATAACCGTTAATGGCACGATCTACGATCAAGTTAACGATGAAGGAACAGAGACCTTAATTGATAGTAGCTTTTATGGTTGTGATTCTATTGTCATTATTGATTTAAATTTTAACAGCTCTGTACAAATTACGATTGATGATGTCTTTTGTGATCCTTCTGCTGAGGTCATTGTGAATAACAAAACTTACAACATTCTGATGCCAATGGGTATCGATACCATGATGAGCTTTAGTGGTTGCGATTCTATTGTTACAACAGACCTTACCTATCCAGACTCTGCTTTCGTATTTTATAATGACATCCTTTGCCCTGGAGATGAAATTCTAGTAAATGGAGTGCCTTACAATGAAGACATGCCTTCCGGTACAGAGGTAGAAGCAGGCGCTAGTCTCTTTGGTTGCGACGTTTACCACGTTGTAGACCTTAGCTTTTATGAAGTTGCTGAAAGCTTTATTAACGAAACACTTTGTGCAGGAGAAGATACGCTGATTAATGCTGTTCTTTTCGATGTCAATAACACCTCAGATACCATTATACTCAGCGATGCTTCTTTCCGTAATTGTGACTCTATGGTTATTGTGAATATAGATTTCTATCCGGAAATAATTGTTCAAATAGACAGTTCTCTTTGCGAAGGACAATCGGTGATTGTCAATGGAACAGCTTATGACTTTAATATGCCTTCAGGAACGGAGGTCATGAATAGTTTTACAGGTTGCGATTCTACGGTGATTATCAACCTTATTTTTGACGGAGCAGTCGTTAACAATTACACAGAAAGTATTTGTGAAGGAGAGGCGGTCACCATCAATGGTACCCTTTACGACATAGACAATCCAATGGGTTCGGACACTTTCCCTGACGGTAGTTTCACGGGTTGTGATTCTATTATGAATATTGTAATCAGTTTCCTTCCACCTAGCTTTAACAATATAGACACCACCTTATGTCCAGGAGAAGAACTGATCATCAACAATACCACCTATAACGAATTAAATCTTGGTGGAATGGACACTCTTTTCAACCAAAACTTTTATGGTTGTGATTCCATCCTTACTATAAACATTGCCTATTTCCCTATCGCTCAGCACATCATTGACACTACTTTATGTCATGGTGAGTCTTTTGAATGGAATGGAATGACTTATCCTCCGGATCAAAGCACAGTAACTGAAGCCTCTCCAGGAGGGAGCTTTGCTGGGTGCGATTCAACTACAGTTATAAACATCAGCTATTACGATCTTGCATCCGATTCTATTATGAATATACTCTGCAGTGGAGAAGAATTAGAGCTTCATGGTATGCTATTTAACGAAAGCAACCTCAGTGGAGATATATTGTTAGAAGGGGAAAGCTTTAATGGTTGTGACTCTACTATTTCTGTTTCCATTTCTTACTATCCTCCTGCCAGTTCCTCTGAAGAATTGTCCATCTGTTCAGGCGATACGATTATTTGGAATGGACTAACATTGACAATGCCGGGACAATACGAAGTAATGTTGGAAGAACAAAGCTTCTACGGATGCGATAGTGCTGCAATGTTAAATCTTATGGTATTGAACCCAGCAGATTTTGGTCTTGCCAACGCAGGAATGGATCAATTTAGTTGCGGAGAAACGCTATTACTTTCCGCTAACCTACCTTCTAATACTTCCGGAACATGGAGTCTACTTGAAGGAAGCGCAGACATTAGCGATACTGATTCTAATCAGCCAATGCTTAGCAATATGGGAGCCAACGAAATTGTTTTAAGCTGGTCTTTATCCTCTGATCTTTGCTCCAGTTACGATTCAGATACCATCGTCATTATGGCTAGTGTCCTTCCTGATGCAGTTGATGATCAGTATACAGGAGAACCAGGCATTTTAGAAATCCCGATTAGTATTCTTGACAATGATAGCTACGACGACATTACCGATTGGTATTTCAATATATTGGAAGAACCTGATGGCGAATTAGACGATGAAGACGATGGCATTTTCAATTATCTCGCTACACCTGATTTGTTAGGTTCACTCATCAGTTTCCAATATGAATTATGCAATGAAGATTGTCCAGAAGCCTGTGATACTGCTACCGTTAACATTCAACTACAGGAAGAAATTATGCTTGAATTTCCAAATACAATTACGGTAAATGGTGATGGAATCAATGATGTATTTGTCGTCCCAGACATTGTAGATCAACCCGATCAATTCAGTAAACAAGAGTTGATTGTTTTCAACCGCTGGGGAGATGTGGTTTTTTCTGCCAAGCCTTACCTCAATGATTGGGATGGTACAAATAAGAATGGAAATGAGCTACCGCAAGGCACTTATTATTATGTGCTCCGTTTGGATGTTGGTGCTGGTATTATTTATCGGGGAGATATTACGATTTTGAAATAAGTTAGCCAATTGGTCTTATAAAAGTTTCTACTATAGCTATAAAAAAAGCGCACAGGGTAAATCTGCGCGGTTTTTTTATAGCTATTAAGAATTAACGAGTAAACTCTATTCCTTCACAAAATCCAAAGAAACAGCATTAATACAATACCGCAATCCGGTTGGCTCAGGACCGTCATCGAAAACGTGACCTAGATGACCATCACAACGGGCACATAGCACTTCTACTCTATTCCAACCATATTTATTATCCGCTTCTTCCGCCACATTGGTTTCGTTCACTGGCTTATAGTAACTTGGCCATCCGGTTCCAGAGTCAAATTTAGTATCAGAACTAAAGAGCGGCAATTCACAACCCGCACAAACATATATTCCTTTCCCTTTGCTCTTCAGAAGATCTCCAGTGAAAGGCCGCTCTGTTCCCTTCTCTCTAAGGATGTGATATTCTTCAGCAGTGAGTTCTGCTTTCCACTCTTCGGCTGATTTAATGATTTTTTTAATGGTGTCATTGGCCATTTGACTTTTTGAATCAAGGGTACCGGATACTTCACTTTTAGAAACTTTTGTGTCCACTGATGCTTTTTGAGTGGTGCAGCTTAATGGTAGAAATAATAAGCTGGCGAATAGGATTATTTGATACATGTTATATTGGTTTAACATTGAATAAAATTATTTCATTTGCCTAAGGTCAGAAACACCTATTTTCAGATAGTCTACCACTTTTAAAGCTTTTGCGATTCTGGTGTCTGATTTTTTCACTTTAGCGATAAAGTAAATAATGCTTCGTTTTTTACCAGAAGTCAATTTATCAAAAATAGTAGCGGCCTCTTCATCTGTTTCTAAAACAGCAGCTAATTCCTCTGGCATTTCTGCTTGATAAGTAGTATTGTCCTTTTCTATCTTCAACTTTAACGACTCGTTGGCCTCTACCATTATTTTCTTCTTTGTCGCCTTGCCAACCATTATGTAATATCCAAACGCACTGCTTCGTAATATAGCGCAATGAATACTTACATTACCATTGACAGTACATAATACTCTTTTACCCATTTTTTCTAGGATTGCTTTAGCCTTCTGCTCTGGTAGGGGAATATGATGACTGCTACCAGATGAGTTAACTAAACTGGATTCAACAAGGATCATAATTCGTTCTTATTTAATGATTATTTTTTACGTTTTTTAGGAGCTTGCCAATCTTCTTGTTCTGCGTAATTTACAATGTTTTTCATAAAGTTCATTATCGAAAGGAAAACCAAATAACCGAAGGTGAGTACGGTAAAAATAGCTTTGTAAGGACCTGCTTCCGTGATAGATTGGCCAGATAAAAAATGAGCAACCAAAGCAGAAACCCCGACCATTACCCCAAAACTAAAAATGGATTGCAACCAATATTGATTGATGTTGTTAGTAGAAAGACTGAAGATACTGTTGAAAACAGCATAGCACAACATAGCTGTCCCGATGATTTGCCAATAAAAACCAGGACTAACGGAAGTAACCCCTGAAGAATTGATTATTTTTGCCAATAGCATTATAACTATATTTATGGCCAGGACACAGCCACCCTGTAAGAAAGGATTGTAAGCTTTGTCGTATAAAGAAGTGTTGGTTTCAATCATAAATATATTAATAATAAAATACTACAATAGTTCACTAATTTCATTGAATAAACAATGGTTCTTAATGCAAATACATATTTTGTTTAACAAGAATCAACGAATATAAGAATATGATTCGAATACACCTCTTTATATGCCTATTGCTCTTATCTACTCCCGCTATTACTCAATCTTTAGAGATATGGGAAATACAAGGCGATGCAGCCCTCAGTCCCTATGCTAACACACAAGCAAGTACTAACGAAAATGTAGTAACCGCTGTAGGTTCGGATCGATTTTTCATTCAATGTCCAACTGATCGTTCTGACAACAATCCGCTGACTTCTGATGGTATGATGGTTTATACCGGTAACAATACGCCACAGGTTTCTGTTGGTGACCTGGTTAACATTTCGGGGTTCGTAATCGAATACCAAGGATTAACAGAATTTACCGATCAGTCGCTGGACTACCAAGTGGTGGGCACCGGAACGCTCCCTGAATCCAATCTACTCAACAATAATTTCCCGTCTACAATTCCTCAGACCATTGCAGAGTTGGAACAGGTGGAAGGCATGTTGGTTCATTTTGAAAATGGAGTGACCAATGCACCGACTTCAAATAATGGGAGAACCTATGTTACACTCAATGGAGAACGTGTTTTCAGAGAAGAAGGGATTGCATTTCCGGGTTTGATGGGCCTTCCAATTTGGGATGCCAATCCTGAGCTTTTCCAAGTAGACATTCGACGTCTGATGAATGAATCTCCAGATTGGTACAGTGGAACAACGATATCAGCTGAGGGTGTCATGAGTTTCTCAGATCTTTCTTATGTTTTTTACCCAACTACTTATACGGAGGAACCCAACATTCTAGAGCAGGCGGTTCGCCCAAAAGAAGACAATGAAGTTAGTATTGGTTGCATCAATGTGTTCGTTCTTGATGCTGATGATTTTGTTTATAACACCCGAATCAACAAGTTGGCGAAATACATTGTAGAAGCGATGCAGGCTCCGGACATCATTGCTTTCCAGGAAGTAGAGCGCATTCAAGTACTAGAGGATTTAATCGAGAAAATTGAAGCGCTTTTTCCACAACAAAACAATTACAGACCTTTCCTTATTGGCGGTACAGCCAGTGACTTCTCGATACAAACCGGATATTTAGTCAACGACAAAGTCACGGATGTTACCATCACTCAGTTGGGGGCTGGTGAACAAATCAGTACCGGCGGAACACTTCACAATCGGCCACCACTTTTGTTGGAAGCAAACTTTGCCTCCATTCCACCGACACCTATCAGTGTCTTGAATTTACACCTTCGTTCGCTAAATGGCATTACAGGAGGTAGCCAAGACTATGTTCGTTTGAAAAGACATGAAGCTGCGATCTCAGTGGCAAATA
Source organism: uncultured Saprospiraceae bacterium (assembly GCA_964508085.1). GTDB lineage: Bacteria > Bacteroidota > Bacteroidia > Chitinophagales > Saprospiraceae > CALGLS01. Next base: position 11,577 of record CAZDTI010000169.1, read on the forward strand.
TGATTCAAGAGCGTCAGGACGACAATCTCATTGTTGTTGGAGATTATAATGCTTTTAATTTTTCAGATGGATTTGTTGACGTTTTTGGGCAAATCTCTGGCTTAAGTTCTGCAGGAGCAGAATATCCCGTTCAAGATATTGTTGATCCTCCACTGATTTATCATAATGAGCTACTTCCAGAAGAGGAACAATATTCTTATGTTTTTAGAGGAAATGCACAGACTTTGGATCATTGCTTGAGTACATCACTGACTGGCATCTCCGTTACCGGAATGGAATATGTTCGCGGAAACGCTGATCATCCAGAAGGTTTATTTAACAATGAATCGGCCTATGGCGTTTCTGACCATGATGGTTATGTATTGTATTTAAGAACCGATCTAATGATTGATGCGACGAGTCCGCTGAGTGTGAATTTTTCCGATTTTAATTATCCGAATCCTTTCAAAAATGGTGATGTGGTTTCTTTTGAGCTAGAGAAGGCGGAGGAGTTTTCACTTCGTTTGTATGGTTTGGATGGGAGTTTGATTTATCAGGAAGACTTGGGGGTATTGGGCGCTGGATCTCAGGTTCTGACTCCTGACTTTGGGAATCGTTTTGAGGGGATGTATGTTTTGAGATTGGTAGGATCAGAATCGGAGAAAAGTGGGTTTGTGTTTTTGTGGTAGCACCTTGGAAGATTCGACTCACCATTTACCCCGAGTTGCTACTCGGGGTAAATGGTGGGTCAACTTCTCCAGAGTCTTAGGTGAAGTAGATCCTCAATATTCATATTTGGGATATAGCATTTAAACGACTACGTCTCCATACAAATCAAAATCCTCTGCTCCTGTGATTTTCACCATTGCAAAATCTCCGATTCGGACATATTGATTTTCGGCAGCCACCAAGACCTCATTATCCACTTCCGGAGAATCGCTTTCTGTACGACCGACGAAGTACTCTCCTTCTTTTCTGTCGAAGAGTACCTTTAGTGTTTGCCCGATTTTTTCTTCATTTTTCTCAAAAGATATCTCCCGCTGAATCTCCATGATCCGATTAGCACGTTCTGCTTTTACCTCAGCAGGAATATCATCATCCATCACGTGAGCACGGGTATCTTCTTCATGAGAATATTGAAATACTCCTACCCTTTCGAATCGCATGTCTTCTACGAAATCACAAAGCTCTTGAAATTCTTCTTCGGTTTCTCCAGGGAAACCAACCAACAAAGTGGTTCGAATGGCAATTCCTGGAATGCGTTCTCGGGCTTCATCAACTAAAGCACGAGTTTCTTTTTGAGTAATTTGACGACGCATTCTTTCTAAAACGGAATCACTGGCATGTTGCAATGGCATGTCCAGATAATTACACACGTTTGAATGTTTCTTCATCGCATCGAAAATTTCCATTGGAAATTTAGACGGATAAGCATAGTGCAGTCGAATCCATTCGATCCCTTCTACTGCTGCAAGTGCATCCAATAATTGAGGAAGAGCGCGTTCTTTATAAAGATCAAGACCGTAGTAGGTCAGTTCTTGCGCAATAAGCATGATTTCTTTTACGCCAAGACGGGCAAGGTTTTTCGCTTCTGCCACCAGGGCCTCTATAGATTTGGAAATGTGTTTTCCACGCATCAGTGGTATGGCACAGAATGAACAGGTTCGGTTACAGCCTTCACTGATTTTCACATAAGCGAAGTGTTGGGGCGTCGTAGTAAACCGTTCTCCAATGAGTTCGTGTTTGTAATCGGCTTCCAATTTTGCCAATAAGGCTGGTAGTTCAAGCGTACCAAAAAAAGCATCTACTTCTGGGATTTCAGTTTCCAGATTGTCTTTATAGCGCTGGGAGAGGCATCCTGTGACATAGAGCTTCTCAATCCCTCCCTGGTTTTTCACTTCAGCATACTGCAGAATGGTGTTCACGGACTCTTCCTTTGCCAAGTCAATAAATCCGCAAGTATTGACAATGATGATGTTCGCGTCATCTTCTTCACTTTCGTGACTGACTTCGTAATCATTCCCCTTTAACTGCGTAATGAGGTCTTCCGAATCTACAAGATTCTTGGAACAACCGAGTGTAATGACGTTTACTTTATCTTTTCTAAGTGTCTTTGTCTTCAATGTATTTGCTTTTAAACGTAGCCTTAAAAATGCTAATCCTTAGGGAAAATTTGCTTGCGGGTGCAAAAGTACGGAATTGATGGTTAGGATCAATAAAAGAATCGTTCAATAGATTTATAACTTATTTTTTAATTCCTCCTTAGGTTTAACAGTTCAACTAAAAATAATACCTATGTTTGAACGTTGCTTTTAGGTATTCTACCAGAAGCTAGCAGTTTAAAAAACTTTGATTTTACTTAGAAAAACCAGAATTTTGTAAAATCAGCTATCTGAAAAGGTATTCTAAAAATGAAATGTAAATGAAAAAATTTGTTTTTCTATTCTCTCTATCTCTCATCGTATCTACTAGCTTATCTGCACAATACGGCGTTACTCTTGGCTATAAAGTGTTGAATGCCTCTAACTGGGAAAATCTAATCAATAATTATAACGCCACTAACCAAAATGAAGGGATTGCACCACTTCGGTCAGGGACTGCATTTGGGGTGGATCGCTGGTTTAGGTTGAAGAATTATAGGGTAGAATTTACACCACAAATAATGTATTCCCGCTTTACATTAGACTGGACAGACTTGCAAAACATTGATTTTGATATGACAGCCAATAGTTATAGCCTACTATTCAATACCAGCTTTTATGCACTTGACATAGAGGGTGATTGTAATTGCCCAACCTTCTCTAAGGATGGGAATTTCTTCAGCAAAGGTTTTTTCTTCCAAATTTCTCCGGAGGTTTTTTATATGCATAACCGCTTCAAACAAGACAACGAAAAAACCAGGTCTAACGAATTTGGCTTAGGTATTGGAATTGGTGCAGGTCTTGACATCGGGCTATCTGATTTCATGACGCTTACTCCTTTGTTTCGATACAGTTATTACCCAAATGTAGAATGGAAGGATCTGAATGTTTTATTGTCTGGAGATGCAACTCCTAGCCCGGATTCTGCGGATAAGAATAGTACAGATATGTTGCAGTTTTTCTTTGGAGTAAGATTAGGCTTCCGGTTTGATGAGTTGAATAAGTATGGGTATAGATAGGGATGAATGAATCCAATGTTTACATTGACGATGATTTAAATTGACTTTGACATGGACGTTGTATATGTATAAAGCATTGTTCTTTTCTTGTTTGAAACAAAGAACCAAACCAGCCCGATTGCCGTCGAGGCGGCGAAATTCAAGACTTTGGCTAGCAACTTTTTCAGCTTGATTAGCGGTCTATCCAATTAGTTTTCAACTTTGTAGTAGTATTTTATGAGAAGCCGTTTTTAGGCTCAGCGGGGCAATGTCGTAACAATCACGCTAAATGGCCTTTTAATGCTTCCCAGCCTAAGACACCAACACATACAGAGATATTCAAGGAATGCTTCGTCCCAAATTGTGGAATTTCAATACAATTATCTAGCAAGGGTAGTACTTCCACACCAACTCCTTCCACCTCATTTCCAAATACCAATGCGTAGGACTTTTGTTTTTCAAAATGGAAATCTACTAACGAAACGCTTTCGTGAGTTTGTTCTACTCCAATAATTTGGTATCCTTCTGCTTTTAGTTTATTGATAGAATCACTTGTCCTCTCGAAATGAGTCCAAGACATAGCTTCTGTTGCTCCAATGGCTGTTTTGAGGATTTCACGATGCGGAGGTGTGGCGGTAATTCCGCATAGGTGCAATTCTGCGAAAGCGAAGGCATCAGCGGTTCGGAAGGCGGAACCGACGTTTAGTGCCGACCGGATATTATCCAAAACTATAACAATGGGATTACGTTTTGCTTCTTTGAAGGCAGAGGGACTTAGGCGATTGAGCTCTTTAAGGCTTTTCTTTTTCATAATTACTTCTCTTTCTCGTACAAAATTACACAAATATTAAAACGCTCCAATTCTTTTTTCACCTTCCAATTTTCTTTTAATTCATCTATCGCCTCATCGGGAAAATCATTGTAGATATTGGAATATAGAATGTACTCCTGATTTTGAAGATCGAACAAGGGAAAGGTTCCGATTCCTGGTTTTAGATCTATATATTTTAGGTCAGTATTATTTGGAAAGGCAGTTCCTATTTTCTCTAGGGGGATATTTTCTTTAGCGATGTAATCGAGCATTTGTTGGCGGAGGTCGTAGTAGGGCCAATGCGCTAGGGTGCTGTCCCAACCTTGAGCAATTTTATCTGGGTATACCCAAGCGTTTCCAGTGAAAAGACTTAGGACTATTAGGGCCGCTATTATTCTTTGCCAAAACTGTTTTTTAAATACTTCCAACAATATAAATACAACGGAAAAATTCATCAAAGTTGTAATCGGTAGCAAATAGCGATGGGCGGTCAGGTGTTTGTGGATGATTAGAGAGGGCGTTAAAATAATCACTGCAAAGACCAAGAGTAGTATCAATTCTTTTGCCCTATTATTTTTAAGTCCATTTTTATAAATGTAGAAACCTCCTCCTATTGCTAACAAAAGGCAAATCGAAACACGGCCAAAGTCCAAAAGTCGCCAAATGATTAACCCGATATTTCTCAAGGCTCCCAGTATACCTACTCTTTCAAAAGCCGGAGCCCAGGAAGAATTTTCATGGTAGCCAATCCACCCGGCATGTTGGTAGTGCGCAATCAAAAAAGCAAGACCGAATAAACCAGATGGAACATAAGGTGCCATTTTTTGCCATAGCTTTTTTATAGCAATAGTTTTAGGATCCAGGTCTCTGCATACATCAAAAAGGAATAAGATTACGACCAGCATCATCCCGCGCATGCTTAGAGCTGCTAATAACAAAGCTGCTAGCACCTTCCATGTTGAACGCTTGGTTAATACCGCATAAATCCCGAGTAGGAAGGCGAATAGAACTGGTATATCTGGACTTACTAAAACGGCCTGACCTAAAATAAAAGGATCTACAGACATCAATAACAAAAGCAGCACACCGCCAATTTCTCCGAAGAAGTAGTTTGCTATTTTCGCAGATAAAAAGAGGATTCCAATTAAGAAAGGCAACATCGCCAGATGGCCAACCCAGAGCTCCTGTCCAAATATTTTCCAAAGAGCGGCAAGGCTCATTCCAAAAAAAGGAGGATGACCACTGTCTATGACTTCGGGAAGGAAAAAATATTGGAAGTCATTTTCGTAGTACCAGAAGGCATGTTTGGAGGCTAGTTGGACGGTGTCCCAAAAAAAGGGATGGTCTTTCGCATTCCAAATGAGAAAGGTATACCAAAAGAGCGATAGGATTAGGATCGGGTGTTTATTGTTACTTTTGAGCAGGAGGACTTGTTTTTGAAAGTAAGACTAACCTTTTTGCAGCTATTTTCCAAGGTCAACTTTTTATAAAACTTATTTTTGAATTAAGGATATTGTGATGGCCTTCGGCGACCTACTTTTTCAGTCGAAAAAAAGTAGGCAAAACCCGCCTGCTCCGCAACGGGCAGGTTCTCGGCCAATCAAAGGCTATTGCA
>CAZDTI010000170.1:0-17113 GCA_964508085.1 uncultured Saprospiraceae bacterium
CTACCAATACCACTGCCTTTTTCGCGAAAGCTATCTTGTAGTCGTTTTGTTAAAAGACAATAGGTGTAAGATTGCGGGGTCTCATTTAAATCGCCACAGAGAATAGTAGGAAGTTTGGATCCGGAAATGTGTTTGCTAATACGTTCGGCTTGTTCCGCTCTGGTTTTAGAAGCCTCTCTGATTTTCCCCATCATCGTTTTAATGCCCAACCAAGTGCTCTTCTTCTTGAGGTCTGGATTCGCAAGTACTTTGTTAGCATCATCGCTTACCCGGTTAGATTTCAAGTGTGCATTATATATGCGGAGTGGTCCTTTTGGTGTTTCAACGTCAGCGTAGATGCAACCATTGGCTGCTTTGTCGGTGTCAAGAATTCGGGTATTGCTCAAGGGGTGTTTAGAGAAAATGGCTAGCGCATAATTATCGGGCTGGTAAAAGTAATGGAGCTTCGTTTGCTTTTTGATTGCGGAAACGATTGATTCTTTTGACTTTGAATTCAAGGGGAATTCCTGAAAACAAATGATATCCATGTCTTCGTATTGAAGCAGTTGTAGTATTTGTGGTCTGGTAGATTTATCGTTTGTAAAATCGTAGAAGGCCCGGCAGTTAAACGTCATTACGTTCAGAGAAGACTTGGGTGAGGAGTCCTTCCCATTAAAGCCAACAATACCGGTGAAGGCATTCCAACAGATAATCATACAAAAGGTAGAAAAGAGGAAGTATACATTTTTGGTGCTCAGCCAAAATAAAACAAAAAGAAAGTTAAGGACAAAAAGAGCAGGAAAGGCCATTCCGAAAACAGAAATCCACCAACCATATTGCGGACTCGCGTAAGGTGCGAAAATGGCTAATAAAGTGGCAACAATAAGTAAAAGATTGAGCCATTTGAATATGTTCTTGAATCGGCTTTTCATGTTTCGTTTCCCAGGGCAATAGTGTTGAAGAAGGTCGTGGTGAGTTGTAAAGAAGAATTATTAAAACTTCAATTCGTGTTTTCTCGGTTAACTTATTCCATTGGCCCTGTTTATTTTTTACTAGCTTTAAATAAGAATTCCTTTTCTTCTTCTGTCAAACTCTCATAACTGGATTTCTTTATTTTTTCTAAAATAGCATCTAATTTTTCTTGATGAGAGAGATCTATTTCTCGGTCAGAAGCCGCAGAGCCTTTTTTGAATCCTTTGTTTTTATAAGCCAAACGTACTTTACTGGTTTTGTTTTTGGAAGATTTCTTTTTGTTGGAAGGCTTTCCGAAGTTTTGGAAAAAGTTACCGATGGCATTCAATCGCTTATTGATTGGCCTAAACCAGTCTTTTCCACTTTGTAACTGGCTGATGAAAAACCAACCGGTAAGCGCACCGCCAAGGTGGGCAAATGCACCACCTGCATTAGCATTGCCAGCTGTCGTCCCCACTACATCCAAAAAGACTAAAACGCCAACAATATATTTTAATTTAACAGGACCGATTAAAAGCAAATGCATAGAATAATCAGGAGAAAGCACACCTGAAGCTACTACTATAGCCATAACTCCTGCCGAGGCACCAAGAGCCCAACTCCCTATAGCATAGGAGGGTGGAAGCAAGTTAGCGGACAGAAAGAAAACCAAAGCTCCCATAAAACCACCAAATAAATATAGGGGCAAAATACGATGATCTCCGAGTAAATCGCCCAATATTCTACCGAACCAATATAAGATCAGCATGTTCCAAAGGATGTGCATAAAGCCCTCATGTAGAAACATATTGGTCAGTACGATCCAAGGATGGATCAATACATAAACCAAATCCGAAGACATGGCCAACCAATGAATAAAAGTATTATAAGCACCTGGAATTTGTCCGTGAGAAAAGAGGACGTATACGATATTAACAACGATATATACCGCCACATTAACAATAATCAGTCGAGTGACCATATTGCCATAGCTAAACTGCCGCTTTACATCTTCCCAGATTGAGGTTAACATAGTTTTAAAAGTTACGATTCGATTCCCAAAAATTTAGTGTTTTATCAGGGGTAGTTCAAAGTTAAAGACTTCAGGCTGTATTTACAAGTAATTCTCAAGCCTTGTATACTTTAGCCTTAGTGCTTTATTCTTTTGTCTCTAACGAGACGGACGGGGCGCATGTTTCCCCTATGGTTACTGAATTAAGCGCAATTGGCCAATTTAATCACATTTGTCAACAAGTACTAAAATTTAGAACCGAATCTATCCCAGTATTGAATTAATAAAAAGCCGAATAAAGCACCTCCTAAATGGCCAAAATGAGCGACACCAGTATTAAACGAACTTACTCCTAGAAATAACTCAAGGGCTGCAAATATCAATACAAAGTACTTCGCTTTCATCGGAATTGGTGGAAAAATCAACATTAATCGCGTTTCGGGAAATTTCATTCCAAAGCCTGCAAGTAAACCAAATATAGCTCCGGATGCTCCAACTGCCGCTCCACCTGTTCCATCCAATAAACCGACCAGGGCAAATAGGAAAATCCCACCAAAACCAGCAAATAAATAATAAAATAGAAAGCGCTTTTCTCCCCACAATGATTCTAAAGGTGGACCAAACATATAAAGCGCGTACATATTAAAAAGGAGATGCATTGTATCACCATGCATAAACATGTGTCCAATAAGCTGCACTGGCTGAAAGCCACGGCCCATTGGGTGTTGGAATATTAGATACTCTTGTATTGCAGGAAACATAAAAGTCGCTGCTACATACACAATCACATTCATTATGATGAGCATCTTCGTCACTTCTGTAATTCTATTCATCGTAAAGCTATAAAGGTTTGAAAAGGAATAAAGTTGAGTAAAAGTAGCAAAAAATGAGGCTTTATTCGACGGAAGTTGGCAGGGGAGTGATGTACTAGGTATACCAAGCGTATTTATTAATCATGCAAAGGCCGCTGAGCTAACGCACCTGTATGCGATTTTAATCACACAGAGGCCACGGAGAACACAGAGTTAACGTAATTTTTTGCGCGTTCACTCCTCTGTGTTCTCTGTGAACTCTGTGTGAGCCAATTCAAGTTATTTGTAGTAGTAGCTTACGATTCATACATCTCGCTTTGCGCACTCTGCGTGAGGAAATTTTGCGATAGGTACGAGACGACAAGACACAGCACACAATCAAATGAACCCTCCTAAGAAAACTGCTTCTCCAAATCATCCAACTCAAAAGTCAAAAAGCATTTCTTTCCAAAAGGATTTGCATAAGGGTTCGAGCAGGCGAAAAGTTGATCTATCAATTCCTTCATTTCTGTTTCCGTGAGATACTTTCCTTTTTTGATCGCTCCCGTTCGTGCCATAGATTTGGCAATGCTTTCCGCAATCGGAGCATTGGTTTCTAAGTTTTCTTTATATTGAAAAATAAGGGTGTCCACTAATTGCTGATGATTCAGCTTAGGCATATCGGCAGGGGTGCCGTGGATGACAAAGTCGTTCTTACCAAATTCCTGCATGTCAAAACCCATATCATTGATCTGAGGAAGCAACTCTTTTACAATCTCAGCATCTGCCACTGATGTCTTGATGTTGATGGGGAACATTTCTTTTTGGGTCACCCCTTTTTTATTCTCTATAGCGCTAAGGTATCGTTCATATAAAATGCGCTCGTGTGCAGCTTGTTGATTGATTAAGACATAACCCGACTTTATCTGATTGATGATGTAGCTGCCATGTATTTGATAAGGCTTTTTTTGTTCTTTAGAAAAAGATCCTTCTTCATCATCTATTGGCGCATTGTCTGTCCACTGACTTTCGATGGTGGTAACGGTTGGTGCTTCCTGGCCATCTGCATCCGTTTCTGTTTTGTCAAATTCATCAAGTCCTTCATATAGCTTTTTCCAATTGGCTTTATTGCTTGCCTGATTAGGCGTGGGATTATTGCCTGCCGAAGATTTGTAGGTGAAAGGAGTGCCGCCGCCACTAGTCGGTTTTTTCTCGCTTCGACCAGTGATTCCGGAAGCAAAGTTTACATTTTGATCAAAATCAAGCATAGGGGTGACCGCCTGCTGTGCAAGAGCATGACGAATGGCGACTTTCAAATAATTATAAATTAAACGATCATCATCAAACTTAATTTCCTGCTTAGTTGGGTGTACATTAATGTCAATCCGCGAAGGGTCTATGTCCAGGTACAAGACATAAAAAGGATGCATCCCTTTCTGCAAAGATTCATCAAAAGCAGAAACAATGGCGTGGTGTAAGTGATGACTTTTTATAAAACGGTTGTTGACGAACATCAACTGATCGCCCCGTGTCTTTTTTGCAAAATCGGGTTTGCCTACGTAACCATTCAGAGTGACTACATCAGTAGTTTCTTCCACTTTTACCAAATGTTTATTACAGCTGTTGCCGAAAATTCCAACAATACGTTGACGGGAGTTTCCCCTCGGCAAATGATAGATCTCATTTCCATTATGATGCAAAGAGAAAAAGAGGTCAGGATTGGCCAAAGCGACTCGCTGAAATTCATCTGTGATATGTCGCATCTCCACTGTATCAGACTTTAGAAAGTTCCGTCGAGCGGGTACATTGAAAAATAAATTCTTTACAGAAATCATTGTTCCTGCTGCACATTGGCAAGCCTCCTGTGCTTTCACCTCAGAGCCTTCCATTAAAATTCGAACGCCCAACTCATCCGCGTGTTTTCTAGTTTTTAATTCCACCTGTGCAATGGCCGCAATCGAAGCCATGGCCTCTCCGCGGAATCCCATAGTCCGAATGGCAAATAGATCTTTCGCTTTTTGGATTTTAGAAGTCGCATGTCGTTCAAAACTCATCCGAGCGTCGGTTTCGGACATACCGCAGCCATCATCAATAACTTGCAATAAAGTTTTTCCGGCGTCTTTTACGATTAACTTAATGTTCTCTGCTCCCGCGTCAATCGCATTTTCCATCAGTTCTTTCACCACAGAAGCAGGTCGCTGGATCACTTCACCCGCCGCAATTTGGTTGGCGATAGAATCAGGGAGTAGTTTTATAATATCGGACATTGTTTGTGTTTGATCTTGAGTGTTTATTTCAGTTGAATGGAGGAAAGGTAGATTAGGCTTCCCACTGACGTAACTATTGCGTATTAAGGGAAACCTCATCTGCCACATCACCTCATCTACCCTCTCATTCCACCATCGCTACAATCTGCGGCAAATATATGGTAAGAAATACATACGTCAAACCAAAGAGGACAACTATAATCGCAATCAGCCTCATATTTGTGTTCAACAGCTTGGTATTGCCGGTTCCTTTCTGTTTGATGTGCTTTCGGCGCAAACCTGAGGAGATGCGAGATTTCATGGCCTCTGGATCACCGTCTTTGGCCTTTCGGGCCATGCGAAGGCGTGCTTCCAGGTCTTCCTTTTTTGGGTCGTAATGTCTCGGATTGTATTCAAAGCGTTGGTGCTTTGGTCTCTTGAAAAAGCTCATTAAAGCCATAGGAATTGGGTTTTAGTTGTTTATAAATGATAGTTACGCTACATTAGAAAGATGCACTCTTTTCCCATTTTGATGTAAGTTAAGAACTAATGTGAAAAGGGGAAGAAATATTTATTAATGAATTTTTTCAATTTTTACAATTACAAAGGAGGTTGTCAGAATAATTTTGCTTTGTAAGGCGGTAATTTTTTTGGTAAGGATAACCACCTCCGATTCCGAGGTTTTCCGTTTTTATTTTGAATAAACAACTGTATTCAATGATACTTATATTCTCTTGAACGGTGTTTGGATTACAATAATTATTGACAGCAGGGTTACATTTTATTTGTGCCATTGAGCTTATAATGTTTTCCAAAATATGCTTTACATCAATTTCATATTTATTAGCAACTTCTTCATTTATGTTTTTAGCATGCCTGCCACATGGTTCTCCTTTTCGAATGATTAAATCGTCCTCTATTGTGAACTGACTAAAGAAACAAGAATAAATATCAGCTATTTTTATGAAGTCAGGGTTCTCTGCTATGTCAAGTTGATAGAATTCATCTGTATAAGATTTAGAATCCTGATTAAAATACTTTGGTGAAAAAGAAGTTCTTTTTGTGTCTAACCAAAGCTCATTATGCATGTTCTCAAAACCAATCATTTTCTTGCCTCTTTTTTCTTCCTCAACACTTTTATTGCATTTCATTCTGACATCAGTTGATTTTGCTACATAATACAAACCTGGTTTTTTAGCTGGGAGTGGGATTATATATTCGGATGCTAATTCCCAAACCCCTTCAAACGCACTGCATGGACAATATTGCTGAACCTCTGTTTCCTTTAAATAAGGAGAAACATAATTTGCTTTATAGTTCCCATCAAAGTAATTTTGAAAAGGATGCAGAGATAAAGGCTCTACATTTTTATTCGCATCATTTTTTTTATGTCCAATTTGATTTTTTAGAAATAGGCCCAGGAGAGCCAATGATAAAAGAAAAAGGAATGCTTTTGGAATACTAAAGGAAGAAGCCTTGTTTTTTAGTTTTTCTACTTCCTCTTTTTGTAAATCGTACGCTATTAACTGGTCAACATTTCTATTTGATCTGATATACATCCCCTCTGTAGCCGTCCCGGAAATCAACATAGTAAATTGGCTTTTGCTTATACACAGGTCTGTAGCTATTTTCCCAAAAGAAGTATCTCCAAACTTCGAAATCCCTTTCTCCCAGTGACCGTATTTCTGCTCAAGCTTTTTAGTGAATTGTTGATGTAAATTCTCCTTCATAATTTGTCAAAAGTGGTTTTTCAAACTGTAAAATAGTTTAAAATAGAATAAAATTTGGTTAATTGAATTTTTATGGAATTATATTTTCTTTTTGTTGCTTTTTTAGATATATCTTGCGGATGAATTAAAAGTAGGTATTTGTAAATCTACTTGCCGCTTTATGTATAAAATTACTCAATCTAATTTAAAAAAAATGAAAAAATATTTACTACCATCCGTTTTCCTCATACTGTTGATTTACCCTTTTTATGGAAATGCAACGGTGGAAATTGTTAAGTCGATTTCCGGAATTGTCTATGAGAAAGGATCAACAGAAGGACTTATAGGAGCTACTATTGTTGTTAAAGGTACTACAAAAGGTATTGTAACTGATTTAGAAGGGAAGTTTTCTATTGATGCATCTGTTGGAGAAGTATTGGTTGTCTCCTACACCGGCTATAAAAACACAGAAGTTACGGTTGACGATAGAGATTACTATGAGATTTTCCTTTCCTCTGGAGTTGCTCTTTCAGAAGTAACCATTGTCGGATCTAGGGGAAAGCCTCGAACTCAGCTAGAAACAGCAGTTCCTGTTGATGTAATAGGGTCAAAACAACTTTTAAGTACTCCACAAACGGAACTTGCTCAGGCGTTGCAATATGCTGCGCCCTCCTTTCACTCAACAAAACAGAATATTGGCCATGGCTCTGATCATATTGATCCAATGTCGCTCAGGGGTTTAGGAGCTGATCAAACCTTAGTTTTAATTAATGGAAAACGCAGACATGCCAGCTCTTTAATGAACGTAAACGGAACAGTCGCTCGTGGGCAGGTCGGTACGGATTTGAATGCTATTCCAATGATGGCTGTCGACCGAATAGAAGTACTTCGGGACGGAGCTGCTGCTCAATATGGATCAGATGCCATTGCTGGTGTTATAAACGTTGTTTTAAAGAAAAATATAAACAAAGGAAACATCAGTATTAAAACAGGTGGTTTGGCAAAGCCTCCTACTATATCTGACGAACTAAATGCTTTAGTTACCAACCCATATGCTGATATTCCTGGTTTAGACCAGCCAACACAAAATTCAGGGGGTGGTGAAAGTTTTCAGGTAGCTGCTAATTATGGAATTGGGATAGGAGACAAAGGTGGTTTTGTAAATTTCACTTTAAACTACCTTACCAGAAACCCTTTCAACCGAATGGATGATTATGCCATCGAAATGTTTTCTGATGATCGAAGAGGTGATGCAGTGGCTGAATTTGCAGCATTTAATCAGAGTGATCCTGAAGCTATAGCGGCCTACAATGCTAAGTGGGGAAGTCAATATGGAATGGCGACTGTTAATCCTTTAAATGAGTTTGATGGAAGAAGGATGGCAAATATGGGTGGTTCAGGAACAACCAATGCAGGAATCATGATTAACTCAGAGTTGCCATTAAGTAAGACAGCTACCTTCTATGCTTTTGGTGGCTACAACTATAGATTGGGGGAAGCAACAGGCTTTGTAAGAAGACCAAACCAAAGTGCCAGACAAGCCGGTATATGGTCTTTAGGTTTTGCTCCCCATCTAGATTCTGATATTCAGGATCTTTCCGGAGCATTTGGTATTCGTTCTAAACTCAAAGGTTGGGATATAGATATCAGTAACTCCTATGGTTCAAATTCATTTGGATGGACTATTTTTAATTCAAATAATGCTTCTCAGGGCTTAGAATCAGGAACTAGTTTTGAAGCTGGAAAATTAAAGTATGCACAAAATGTAATCGATCTGGATGTGTCTAAAAGTTTTAACATTGGAATTCCAATAAATACGGCTTTTGGGTCTGAGTTTAGACTAGAAAATTTCCAACAGATTGCAGGGCAAGATGAGTCTTGGCAAAACTATGGAGATACCACGAGCACTGGAGGTATAAAAGAATCTGGCTCTCAGGTATTCCCTGGTTACCAAAGAGGAAATGAAATTAATAAATTTAGATTTAACGCAGGTATCTATGCAGACATAGAAGCAGAGATTACAGATAAATGGTTAGTAGGATTGGCTGGACGATTTGAGGATTATTCTGATTTCGGAGACAATTTTAGTTGGAAGCTTTCCTCTAGATATAGAATCACTAATAATATCACGCTTAGAGGAGCATATAGTACTGGATTTAGAGCACCTTCCTTACCTCAGAAATATTTTAGTGCTTTTACGCTACAATTTATCGCCCGGGATGATGGAACTATTGACGGGGTTAACATTGCTCACTTGAATGACGATAGTTTTGTAACTCGACAATTTGGAATTCAGAATCTAAAACCAGAAACCTCTCGAAATATCAGTGTTGGATTCACTGCGAAGTTATTTGAAAAGTTATCTTTAACTGTTGATGCTTATCAAATCAACATCCAAGATCGAATTGGCATTACTGGAAGATTTGCAGGAGATGACGATGAAAGATTTGCAACAATACTCGAAGGCGCAAACTTAACACAAGTTCAGTTTATGACCAACGCCGTTGATACGGAAACTAGAGGTTTAGATGTGGTGACAAGTTACTTTATCCCATTGGAAAAAGGAAGTATCACTATTAATGCTGGTGGAAACTTTACAGAAACTAAAGTACCAAGAGATGATGAAGGTAATCCAGTTATTAAAACAGGAGAATTCTTGGATGGTTTTGGATCGCAATTATTTAACAGAGAGGAAGTTTCCAGAATTGAAGTAGCACAGCCTAGAAGTAAGATCATTATTGGTGGAATTATTAGATACGGAAAAGTTACTGCAAACATTAGTGCAACCAGATTTGGTGAAATTGATTATGTTCACCCTAGCTCAGCACTAGTAGCCAATTCATGGAATGATGGAATAGAAGAAATCAGAGATCAAACTTTCTCTGCTAAGACGCTGGTTGATCTAGACATAAGTTTCAAGTTGACAGAGTCTATACAATTAGGAGTAGGAGGAACGAACATTTTCAATGTGTACCCAGATCGTCACGATCACTCTGGGAATTACAGCGGAGGAATGTTTCCATATAGTAGAAGAGTCACACAATTTGGAGTTGCTGGAGCTGGATATTATGCAAAAGCTAACTTTAATTTTTAAACCATAATTTATATTAAAAAAAAGAGCCTAATTATATAATTAGGCTCTTTTATTATCATTGATAACTATTACGATGACTAACTATCCCTTATACAAAAAGATCGGACTTATTCTGGGGCCTGTTCTTTTTTTACTTTTCTACAATTTTCCTTTTATCATTATCAACCCCGAAGCAGATAAAGTTGTAGCCATAGCGTTTTGGATGATTAGTTGGTGGATCACAGAGGCCGTTTCTATTTCTGTAACAGCTTTAATCCCTCTAACTATCTATCCTTTAGTCGGGATTATGGATATGAAAACGGTTGCTGCAAACTATGGAAGTCCAATCGTCTTTCTTTTTTTCGGAGGATTTGTGATGGCGCTCGCTTTGGAGAAGGTTAATCTTCATAAACGCATTGCACTCAATATTGTAAAATTGACCGGAACCAGCCCAAATAGAGTAATCCTTGGTTTTATGATTGCAACAGCTTTTTTAAGTATGTGGATCAGTAACACAGCTACTACCGTAGTGATGTTACCTATTTGTTTATCCGTAATCGATTTATTAATTAATGATGAAGATGGTTTTACCAAAGGAGATAAAAACTTTGCATTGAGTTTGATGTTGGGTATCGCCTTTGCGGCGAATGTTGGTGGAATTGCGACCATTATTGGAACACCTCCTAATACTGTTCTAGTTGGATTTATGGAGCAAGAATATGGTATGCAAATTTCTTTTTTCAAATGGATGCTTTTAGGTCTTCCCTTTAGTTTCCTAATGATTGCCGTTATCTATTTTATATTAGTCAAATTTATTTATCCAAATGGCTTAGGGAAATTCAATGATTCAAAAGATATTATTGAACAAGAGTTACAAAACCTTGGCCCGGTTAAAAAAACAGAATCAAGAGTACTGAAAATTTTTGTTGTTACTATTTTTCTATGGATTTCAAGAACCTATATAAATGAATTCATCCCCTTTATTCATTTATCAGATGCAGGAATAAGTATGCTCGCGGCTCTTGCTTTATTCACCATTCCATTTAATCTGAATACTGGAGAATTTACATTAGACTGGGAAGATACCAAGAAACTCCCTTGGGGCATTTTGGTTTTATTTGGCGGCGGATTAGCCTTAGCTAGCGGACTGTCAGGTACCGGAATAATAGATTTTATCGGCAACTTAGTATCCTCTAATAACACCCTAAGTGCAGCGATTATTGGTTCTCTACTAATTATGGTTATGCTCTTTATGACCGAGCTGATGAGTAATGTCGCTCTAGTTGCAATTTTTGCCCCAGTAGTTGCTGGGATAGCAATAGGGCTTGATACTGAAATCTTATATTTACTAATACCAATTGCAATGGCTTCGAGTTGTGCTTTTATGTTGCCCATGGCTACCCCTCCAAACGCTATTGTCTTTGCAAGTGGCCATATTAAAGTACATGAAATGGCTAAGGCTGGAATATTCTTAAATATTATCTCTATTCTTATTTTAATCGTCTTCTCCCTATTCATTATACCAGTAATCTTCTAGCTGATTCCCTATAATTTGAGGTAATCTCCAGGTTTAAGTAATCCATATTGTCATACATTTCATTCGATGCACCTTTTCATTTGTTCCAAAGTAGAAGGGGTGTCCTTTTAGTTGGGTGTCACCCATCAAGGGAGAATAGCTAAATAGAAGGCTGTTTCTCCTGTACAAATGCTGTAAATGTGGAAACTTTGACGATAATTTCTTAACAAAAGTGTAATTCACAACAATTCTGATAATAATAAATCAATTGGTATTGGTCACCCCAATTAATCCATTTATATTTGCACTTTCTTTTTACTCAGTAGTAACAAAAAGTTAACAAAAGGCTTAATATTATAAGTGATATTACATTACTTTTTGTCTGTTACTTTTTTCGAAATTGCATCATAACCTCCGTTCATAATCAAACTTCATGAGTGACCAAATTAAGCACGAGTGCGGAATTGCACTAGTCCGATTATTGAAACCACTTAATCACTATCAGGAGACCTACGGGACTTCGCTTTATGGCCTCAACAAACTGCGGCTCCTGATGCAAAAACAGCGAAACAGAGGACAGGATGGCGCCGGAGTAGTAACCATAAAACTCAACCCCAAACCAGGCACCCGCTACATCAGCCGAAAACGCCGAACCGGCCGAAACTACCTCGAAAACATCTTCACCGCGATCTTCAAACGATTCGAAGCCATGAAAGGCGACCCTCGCCTCAACGATTCAAAATGGCTCAAAAAACACAAAGCATATACCGGAGAATTATTACTAGGACATCTACGCTATGGTACACATGGAGACAACAGCGTCGAAACCTGTCACCCTTTCCTCCGACAAAATAATTGGATCAGTCGTAACCTCGTACTCGCCGGTAATTTCAACCTGACCAATGTTCAAGAACTTTTTGCAGAGCTGGTCGAACTCGGGCAGTATCCCAAGGAAGTATCCGACACGGTAACCGTCCTTGAAAAAATCGGCCACTTTCTGGATGATGAAGTCCAACGATTGATTGATTGGCACAAACCAGATGGCCACACCAGTGAGGAAATCAATAAGTTCATATTCAAAAATCTGGACATCCAGCGGATGCTGACCAGAGCCAGTAAAAAATTCGATGGTGGTTATGTAATGGCTGGCCTCATCGGTCATGGAGATGCTTTCGTGATGCGTGATCCTGCGGGAATTCGTCCAGCATTTTACTATCAAGATGACGAGGTGGTTGTAGTGGCTTCGGAACGTCCTGCTATTCAAACGGCTTTTGATGTTCACCATACTAAGATACAAGAAGTAAAACCGGGTCATGTATTGATCATAAAGGCAGATGGCCGGATTTCGGAAGTTCCATTTATCGAACCTACAGAGCAGATGTCGTGTACTTTCGAGCGTATCTATTTTTCAAGAGGAACGGATAGAGATATTTATCTGGAAAGAAAAAAATTAGGAGATATACTAGCAGAGCAAGTTTTGGAGGCGGTGGATTATGATTTTAAAAATACGGTGTTCTCATTTGTTCCCAATACAGCTGAGTCTTCTTTCTTTGGTTTGTTACAAGGGTTAGAGAAGAAGTTGAATGAAGTTAAGAAAGATAAAATTCTGAGTTTAGGTGGAGATATTAAGCCTAAAAAATTGGAACGAATTCTTGCGCAAAAACTTCGAGTGGACAAGATTGTAATTAAAGATGCCAAACTACGTACGTTCATTACTGCCGGAAACTCCCGAAAGGAAATGGTTGCCCATGGCTACGATGTAACTTACGGTATTATTAATAACAATAAAGACACGGTAGTCATCATCGATGATTCCATTGTGCGGGGAACGACATTAAAAACCAGTATTCTGGAAATGGTAGCGCGATTGCGGCCAAAGAAAATCGTTGTGGTTTCTTCTGCTCCTCAGATTCGTTATCCTGATTGTTATGGAATTGATATGTCCGTGATGAAAAGCTTCGTTGCTTTCCGAGCCTTAGTTCAATTGTTGGAAGACACGAACCAGGTGCACAAATTGGAAGAGACCTTAGAGCGTTGTTACGCGGAGGAGAAAAAACCGGTGGAGGAAATGGAAAACCAGGTTATTCCATTGTATGACCTTTTTGAATACGAAGAAGTATCTGCTAAGATTGCACAAATCGTAAGGCCTAAGGGAATCAAGCCAAAGGTCGAAGTGATTTTCCAAACGTTAGAAGGTTTGCACGAAGCTTGTCCGAATCATTCGGGCGATTGGTATTTCTCGGGTCACTATCCGACGGCGGGTGGAAATAGAGTG
Source organism: uncultured Saprospiraceae bacterium (assembly GCA_964508085.1). Classification (GTDB taxonomy): domain Bacteria; phylum Bacteroidota; class Bacteroidia; order Chitinophagales; family Saprospiraceae; genus CALGLS01. Next base: position 13,553 of record CAZDTI010000170.1, read on the forward strand.
GTGAATCGGGCGTTTATTAATTATATGGAGAAGACGAATGCGCGGGCGTATTAAAAAGTATTGTTAAGTCTCTCCTGTCATCCTGAGTGAGCGCAGCGAGTCGAAAGATGACAGGAGAGACCTACGTTTTTAATTTCGAGCGAGGATAGGAGTCGAGAAATATTACTCCTAGTCAAAAAGCGAGATTTCTCGACTCGTGCCTACGTCGCTCGCTCAGAATGACAGGAGGCTTCATTGTACTGTCACTTTTGAGTTTAGAATCTGTAAGGAAAAAAGGCCTGACATATATTCGTGATCTCAAGATGATAGGGTTGGATGTTACTCTCCTAACAATAATTCCACAATCTCCATCACCTCAACACTCCGTTCCTCTTCAATCTTTCTTTCCTCAACCTCCGTCTCCAAAAGAGCCTCCGGTCCCTTCGCCGCCAAAGCCAACATCTTCTGCCGCTCCGGCCCAGGGAAATTAGAAAAAGTTCGTCTTAATAAAGGTAGTAACTCCTTCATTTGTTCAATAGCCAAACCATCCACCCACTCATCTAGAATTCGCCAAAGCGGAGGGTGATGAATCAGTAACAATCCACTTCCGTGTAAAAAACCCTCTAACCAATTGGCGGAGTCCATCGCTTTTGCTCCTTTGGATAGCGCATAATACATATGTGTAACCACTTCGTCTATATCTTTTACGGAACGATCAAAAAGGATGCGAGTACAAGCACCTTGTAAGAGTTGGTGACTGTTGTTTATTTCCGTAAGGGAAAACAAAGCGCCATACCAAAGTTCCTGCAACTTCTTGTTTTCCATCAGGTGGATATTCCGATTGGTACTAATGATTTGGTCAAAGACTTTTTCGGCCACATCTTCATTAATACCCGTACAAGCCCCCGGAAGAGAAACACAAATTCGAGGAATCATTTCTTCTACCACTGTTTGTAAAGCAGTTATATCCAACTTCCGTGCACTACCATAACGCATGGCATGAATGAGGGAAGGTAGTGCATCCATGAGGTGAAAAATATCACGAGTCAGTGCTGCGCTTTCCTGTAAGGTTTTAACCAAGTCGGGAATGACAACATTCAGTTCTGCTTTTAAAGCACGATCAATAATCTTACTTAATTTCGGTAACGGAAGCACCTTGTTATGGGAATCTCGGATTTTGGCAATAGCTGCTTCTTCCATTGTGTTTCCCCACATGCCCGCTTCGATAAGGTGGATCGCGAAGTCGGGAAGCCATTTAAGTTGCCAGTATTCCTTGAATCGCCCGGTATTGGTTGGAGGCGCTTCTTGTAAGGTGCCCCAAGGAATGTTAATCAAGTTGAGACGATGCAACATCAGGCTTTTTTTATGATCAGCGGTGTCTCGCAAGTCAATCCCGCCTTTTGGGTTTGAAGCGGTAGCCTTCAGCCACTCGGACACAGGACTGTTTTTATACTTCGTCATTCGAGTGCTTTTCACCCAGGCGTCAAAGTCTTTTTGCAAGGGAACCACAGGAATAGAGCTGGGCACAATCCCAATGTTATCTCCATAAATCAATTCTTTATAAATCAACTCCATCTGAGCTTCATAGCCATCACAAAAAACAGAGACGGCTGCTTCTTTCAACTCTTCGATGCCGGCCAAAGGAAGACCACGCATAACTGCGAGTGTTTGCGCCAATCGGACGGCTTCAATGATATGTGCGGAAGAGGTTGGAATGTCTTTTTTTCTCAATAAAGTGGCAGCATAGGTCATCCATCTAATTGGCGCGGTCTCCCGATCTAAAAATAAATAATGATACCAGGAAGGCGCAATTGTTCCGGAGCGGTAGCCACTATCGGTGGACAATCGTTCGTGCGACCAGGGGATAATGGTCGCTTGTGTTTTTACTCTTTTGATGCCTTTCAGCAATGCGTTGTCGGCAGTAGTTTTATATTTTTTTAAGTCCATTAAAGCCGGAGTATGCCAAGCGCCACAAATCACCGCAATGTTTTCAAAACCTTTTTTCATGGTTTCTCGAATCGTCTTTCGCATGAAAGCTTCGCGGCGCATATCCCGAGGAGGGGTTTCCTCCTGCTCCCGCATGCTGCACATAAGGTCATTAATCGCAGAGAATATTTTTTCCGAATTTTCACTCTCTTCAAAAGTAACTTCCCACCAACGTTCCTGATCGGTATAACCCGCCAACTCTGCAAGATAACTCATCGGGTCTTGATGGTATTTCTTTTTCTTCACTGGGCTCTTAAAGCTGATTTGTTTGTTTTCCTCTTTCGTTATGTCCAGGCCAAATTGTAAGGTATATGGCAAATCCATAAATCGAATTGGTACTTCATTTTTCAAGGCCCATTGAATGGCTTGCCACTCCGGTGAAAAAACAGCGAAAGGAAAGTATGCAGCTTGTTGGATGTTTTTTTGATTGTATAATAAAAAGGCAATAGGAGGTACTAATCCGGGCGTCGATAATTTAGGAATAAGCCCTTCTGCATCGGCAGGACCTTCTATCAAAAGCACATCTGGCTGAAGCGCCTCAAGTGCTTTCAGTAGGTTCCGAGAGGAACCGGGGCCGTGATGTCGTATGCCGAAAAGATGATGCATTTTTGTTTTTGTAGGCTTAGAATTTTATAATGTTAGGTTTACTAACTCCGCAATGTTAGCACAATGTTTTTTTGTACTTACTTTACGAATTGAACGAATCTAAGGATATGGCATGTTTCATCAAGTTTTGCCATCTCGAGTGACCGCAAGCCCCATTTTGTCATTCCGAGTGACCGCAGGCCCCATTTTGTCATTCCGAGTGACCGCAAGCCTCATTTTGCCATCCCGAGTGACCACAGGCCCCATTTTGTCATTCCGAGTGACCGCAGGGAATCGAGGAATCAAAATCGCTTTGCCGCTTTCATGGTCAAATAATTAGAAACAAAACTGTAAAAGAAAACACCCAAAAAGAAAATCAAGAAAAAGAAATCGATTCCCAATAAAATCCCTGCAATACCAACAGCGACCAGTGAAATACTAAAGATCATTTGATTCCTTCTATTAGTTGTTCCTTTTTCGGTATTGAACATACCACCAATCGGGATGGTAGAAAAAAGCAGCACAATGGTCAAAAAGAATAAAGTCTCTCCATTTTCAGAAACCATCAAACTACGGTCTTCAAACCAGACACGGTGTCCGTTAAAGTAAAATAAGACCAAAGAAGAAAGTCCGGAAACCAACAGTAGCCCTACAAGATTGGAAGCCATTTTTTCATCGTCACTTAAAGCCAATTTCCCTAAAGGATGAAAACGCAGAAACAAATTAGATAAAGGCCTTGCCATCCAAGTTGAAAATGCAAAAAGCATGTAAAAAAGAATCAAAGGCATTAAAATAGGAGAGAGGGCAGGCACGACATCCGACAACCAAATAAGACCTTGGTAAAGCAAATAAAATCCTATGATAAAAGCCCACTGATTTTTTTGCGACAGCTTATTCATCCATAAGAAGTATTTCAAAATACCTCGGTAGAAAATATTTTTTGCTTTTATGCTTTCTTTCAAGCCGGACTGTGCCCAATCAGAAGTTGGATCTAGTCGAAGCGACTCTTGA
>CAZDTI010000171.1:0-17060 GCA_964508085.1 uncultured Saprospiraceae bacterium
GAGGAGCACCAATTAGTGACATCGGTCAGATTGATGGATGTGTTGCATTCATCGTTAAGCGGTTGGGCGAAGGCTGTTCCTACGCAAAATAAAATAAAGGCAGTGGTCTGTGTTATAATATTCTTCAGTTTCATACTTCCGTATTTTCCTATTTTAGTCATCTACTAGAGTAAACGCGTAGCTATGATGTTAAATTTTGATTTTACAACAAGAAAACGAACTTAGTCGTCTGCAAGCCTTGATGGCCTATTTCTAAGGGTAAATCTCACTACAAAAGTAGGAATAGTCTGAACCTGTTCATCATAAAAATGTTACTTTTGTTCTTTGTAGATTAAAAGCGACCCTAGAAGTGCAATTTTAGGCTTACTTTCAGTACAATTTTGAGGAAAAAAAATAAACATAGCATCCTTTGCGATCGAATATTCCAAATATCCTAACGGTTCTTAATCTGCTTTGCGGCTGCATGGCTATCGTTTGTCTGATAAACAATGACTTTCAACTGGCCTTTGTCTTCATTTTCATAGGCGGTATGGCTGATTATTTTGATGGAATGGTTGCTCGAATGTTGAATGTGCATTCTCCTTTCGGAAAAGAGCTGGATTCACTAGCAGATATGGTTTCCTTTGGCGTTTTTCCAGCAATGATCCTTTATATTTTATTAAGTAAGAATGGTGGGCCTATGATAGGGCCCTTGCATTTGATTGGGATTCCAGGGTTTCTTTTAGCTGGTTTCGCCTGCATTCGTCTTGCCAAATTCAACTTAGATACTCGTCAAGCAGATGACTTCATTGGGATGCCAACACCTTCCTGTACTTTATTCATTGTTGGTCTCATGCTGATGTACGATCATAACTCTTTTGGATTGGCAGAATGGCTTACGAGTCCTTATTTCCTTTACCCCGTTACAGCTATCTTTTCTTACTTACTCGTTTCTGAAATTCCTATGTTTAGTTTCAAGTTTAAAAGTAAACAATGGAAAGGCAATGAACACAGAATTGTTTTTATGGTTTTGGGAATTGTCTTGTTGATTGTTTTGAGGGAAGTGGCTTTTTCTTTGATGATTTTGATGTATATTTTGTATGCGTTATTTGGGACTTTGGGGAGGACTTCTTCTTAATTGAGTTTCCGCGCTTAGCTAGAAATGTTTTTACCGCAAAGGGCGCGAAGAACGCAAAGGTTTATTTGAGCTTAGCAACCAATTCAAATTTACTATGAGCCACCAAATTAACTAACCTTCCATTTTACTACTCAACCTAATCCAATGCTCTATCTTGTCCCTACTCCAATCGGTAACCTGGAAGACATCACTTTTCGCGCACTCAAAATTTTGAAGGATGTAGATGTAGTGTTAGCTGAGGATACCCGAACCTCTAAAAAACTTTTCCAACATTACGAAATAGAAACACCATTACGGTCATATCATGCGCATAATGAACATGGTGTGACACCCGGTCTGGTCGCTCAATTGCAAAGCGGTGCTACGATGGCCTTGATCACGGATGCCGGTAGTCCGGGTATTTCAGACCCCGGGTTTTTATTGGTGAGGGCTTGTGTAGAAAATGAAGTAGAGGTCGCTGCTTTGCCTGGTGCTACAGCTTTTATTCCCGCTATCACTGCTTCTGGAATTCCTTGTAACCGTTTTTACTTTGAAGGTTTTTTACCACAGAAAAAAGGAAGAGAAACGCGTTTAAAGTTTCTGGCGAAAATGACGGAAACCTTTGCTTTGTATGAATCTCCCTACCGTTTAGTGAAATGTTTAAAACAATTGTCAGTGCATTGTGGAGCGGAAAGAACTGCTGCTGTTTGTAGAGAAATAACTAAAATGTATGAGGAGGTGAAGAGAGGAAGTCTTACGGAGTTAATTGCACATTATGAAGCGGTGGACAAAGTAAAAGGGGAAATTGTAATTGTTGTGGCGGGGAATGATAAGGTGGAAGAACGCCCATCAAAAATGAAAGAATGGAAAAAGAAAAACCGAGACTAGCTCGCCTCACTGCCATTCTTACGCAACTCCAATCCAAGAGAATGGTTACGGCACGAGAACTTGCAGAGCGACACACTGTGAGTATTCGAACCATTTATCGAGACATTCGGACTTTAGAAAAGTCGGGAGTTCCTATTCTGGCGGAAGAAGGGAAAGGTTACCGTATAATGGAGGGGTATAAAATGGCTCCTGTGATGTTTACGGAAGGAGAGGCGAATGCTTTAATTACCGCCGAAAAATTAATTAATAAAAGTACAGACCAATCTTTTACCGATGAATATCATAGTGCTGTTATGAAAATAAAATCGGTGATGAAGCTTTCTCAGAAAGAAAAAACAGAATTGCTATCTTCCCGAATTCAAATCAGAGAGAACAAAGAAAATGAAAAGACGAGTAGCTACTTGATGGAACTACAGTCTGCGATAACTGATTATCAGATTGCCAGAATCAATTATCTTTCCTTGGAAAATAAAAGAAGTCAACGAACGGTAGAACCCTTTGCGCTTTATAATGCAAAGAACAACTGGATACTCATTGCTTTTTGTCAATTGAGAAAAGCCTTCCGTGCTTTCCGCCTAGATTGTATCCAAGAATTACAATTTACAGGAGCTGTCTTTGAAAAACACGATATGACTTTGGAGAAGTATTTTGAAATTTGTAGGAAAACTTGGAAAGAGAAGGAGGCAGGAGATTAGCGAAATTCTTGCCGACTAACTTTTATTAAAATTAATTACGACCCCTGACATACCCTTGACACTAGTCCGCTTTACCTTTGCAATACACTAAAAATAATTATCATGCAAAAAGTAAACATCGAATCATTCCAGGTTATTGGAATTGCTGTAAGAACAACAAATGCAAATGGTCAGGCTGCTAAAGATATTGGCGCTTTATGGGGCCGTTTTATGGGTGAAAACATCGCTGCGAAAATTCCCAATAAATTAGATCAATCTGTTTTGTCTATTTACACCAACTATGAAGGTGACCATACATTGCCTTATGATACCATATTAGGTTGTAGAGTTAGTAGCCTTGAGCATATTCCAGAAGGAATGGTTGGTCAGTCGTTTGAAGGTGGAAGTCATGTTCCTTTTGTTTCGAAAGGTGATTTGACAAAGGGAGCTGTTTATGAAACTTGGATGGAAATCTGGAAAGCGGATTTAAATCGAAAGTATACAGCGGACTTTGAGGTGTATGGGGAGAAGGCACAGAACCCTGAGAGTGCGGAGGTGGATATTTTTGTGGCAGTGAGCTAGAAGATTTTTTAGATGAAAAATGAAATAAAAAAGGTCGAATTCATTATTTGAATTCGACCTTTTTTAAACCTAAAGTAGTCTGCTCTTACTCCACAATCAACTTCTTGTTCGCAACTCCCTCAGCGGTCTGAATTTCCAACTGATACAGCCCTGCAGGCAATTCAGCAACAGAAATACTTGACCTGTTGTTGTTGATCTGTGATACTTTGACCAATTGGCCTAGCGTGTTGTAGAATTGAACAGAAGAAGCTTCTAAGTCCTGTACGTCTATTGTGATCATTCCTTCTTTTACAGGGTTTGGATATAGATTTATTTTTTTGTTTAGTGGGTTTTCTTCCACTTTGGTAGATAATTCATTAATGAAAACAACATTAGCATCTTCCTGATCAATACTTAGGTTTATGATGTTACCGTCAGCATCAACTGCTTTTACTCCGTTAATTGCAATTGGGAACTCAACTTCTTTCTCAGAACGACCGTCAATAATGTCAACGATGATGATAAAGTCAAGAGTAGCTACCCGACCGAAGCCTGTAGAACCTGTATTATTTATTTTGGTTAACCCTATATCTATTTGTCTTGTATCTGCAATGTTTTTACCGTAAGGTAAGACTTCATCCATGCCCCCAAAAAAACTATTAGCATTATAAACTAGATCTATCCCCGCAGAAGCTTCTGTTAAAGTAGTATCATAATCTAGAAATAAAGAAAGTCCGTGTAAGTCTGTAATAGGATTATCTGAATCTCCAATCATCAAAGCTGCAGAAATATAAGCATGATCGCCAGTAGATTGATTGACTACAAAAGTGTCGATGTCGAAATCAAGTCTTACTCGTGGACCGTCCGCTTCCGTATAGTTGAAGGTTTCTTCCATTGGAGTGTAATGGTCAATCATTGGAACCATATCGAATTGGTCAATAACTCCGTCTCCATTTGTGTCTAAATGCTTGTAATTAATGCCATCGGGTGTTTCTAAATTCCAGTCTGAGCCGACCTGCCCATACCACTCTTCAGGGTCACCATCTCTAACCGGTCCAGTTGCTCCAAATCCAAATCCAATATGCATCATATCATAAGAATCGGCTTTACCATCCTTGTTCGCATCTCCAGGCCATACGCAGTCGGATAAATCACAAACGTCATTTGAAACCACAATACTGATTACTTTGGAAGTAGAAGATTGGCAATTCCCATTATCACTCCATATGGTTAAAGAGACGGTATAAATACCGCTATTAGCATAACTGTGCTCAATGGAATTGTTGATGGAAGAACTGAAATTTCCGTCTCCAAAATCCCAACTCAACTGATCGTAATCACCTTGAGAAGCATTATGTACGGTGATGGTTCCTACGGAAGTAGCAGAATTATCCGCCATTTGAGTCTCAAAAGCCGCTTGACAATTTACAGCAGAGGTAGAGGAGCCAGCAAATATGCTGGAAGACGAAAGTAGGAATACGAGCAAAAAGAGCCCGAGTCCAGTTTTATTCCGTTGTGTAAAGTTGAAAGAATTCATATATGAGACTTTATAAATGTGGTCTGGAAAATACCATATTACAAATTTGCGAAAATAAAGGCGGAATTCAAAGGACAAAAAATAGGATTTGTATGGAGGTAAAAACAAATTATTGTCGCTTAAATTGCTGATTATCAGATTTTTAATTTGCAGGACTTTGTATATGCCGTTCTTTGGTTTATATTGGGCCTTTACTTAAAATGGTTCAAAGGCCTAAGAAATATTGATGTATTTATGGTTAACGGAAAATTAATGATTCTCTTAAAATCGCTTTCTGCAAAAAGTAGAACGCGTTTTCGGAAATTTTTAATGTCTCCGATTTTTAACGAAAGTCAGCAAATGATCAGCCTTTTCGGCTTGCTTGATGCAATAATTACAACAGGAAAGGAGGAAAGTAGTTTAAATAAAGAGCACATTTGGAGGCAATTGCATGGTGAAGCGATTTACAATGATGATAGATTGAGAAGACTCTTTAGTGAGTTGAATAAACTAATTATGCAGTTTTTAGCTTTTGAGGAATATCAAAATGACCTTTCTTCAGAGGCCTCTTATCTTTTACCAGCGATTAACAAAAGTAATTTACAAAAACACTTTATTGGAGCCGTTCGGCAAACAAAGGATCAACTGCGTAAGGATGGATTTCAAAATGCGGAATATCATTATACCGCCTATCAAGTTGAAAAACAAAGCAGTTTGTTTTTGGAGCGAACGGCTCATAAGAATAAAGAATTGGAGCATAGTGAGAAAGCTGACTTCCACCTAGATTGTTATTACATTCTTCGGAAATTATGGCATTACCTAGGGCTACTGATTCTAAAAGACGTGAGGTCAATCGAAATGAATTTCCATCTTTTTCCTGACTTCCTAAATCATATAGCAAATAGCAAATTCATTAAGGTTCCAACCATCTCTGTTTACTATCATGCGGTACTTGCTTTTTTAAATCAGGAAGATGATGAACAATTTTTAATTTTTAGAAGTCTCTTGGATCGAAACAGTAAATATTTTTCAATAGAGGAACTTCAGGATATTTATCTAGCCGCTCAAAATTATTGTGCGTTTAGAATCAATAAAGGGGATCTGAAATATTATAGAGAATTGTTTAATATTTATAAAACCTTAATAGAAAAAACGCTTGTGTTACATAAAGGAGTACTGCCCCCAGGAAACTACAAAAACATCATCACAGTAGGTCTAATGGTAGATGAATCGAAATGGGTTGAATCATTTATTCAGGAATATACTAGTTTTTTACCCAAAGTAAACCAAGATAATGACCTGAATTACAATCTGGCTAAAGTATACTTTCATGAAAAGGACTACAACAAAGTCATCAGCCAACTCCGTGAAGTAGAGTACAAAAATCTAGTATACGCACTTGGCGGAAAACTAATGTTACTAAAAACCTACTATGAGCTAAAAGAAGTCAATGCACTAGACAGCCTCATCGACAGTTTCCGCATCTACTTGCACCGAAACAAACTAATCTCCCGTGATGTTCGCCAGCAGTATATGAACGTATTACGATTCGTAAGAAAGTTGCCTCTGGAAAAAACATATGATAAAGAATCCATACAGAAACTAAGGGGGCAGATCGAGGGCTGCAAAGCCCTCGCTGCAAAACAATGGCTACTGGAGAAAGTGAATGAATTCTAAAAGGAAAACGGCCCAGAAGTTATTTGAACGGAGTTACTTAGTAGTTGGATATAGGGAAGTTAACCGTTAAAAGTTAACGGTTAACCGTTGCAAAAAGGCTACCTTTGTTCGGCATGAATAACAAGACCGCTACCGTTCGTCAAAAGGCTACTTTTAAGCTCCGTGATCTTCCCGATTTTCAGGCTAAGGCACTCGCATGGGCCGCTACTTTCCCCCTTTGTACGGCATTAGATTCCAACAAATATAAAAAGGATACTCACCATCGATTCGACCTTTTGATTGGGGTAGGAGAGGCGGTAAGTCTTCGAGCAAGGGCAGGCGAAAGTTCTTTTGACCAGTTGAAGGATTGGCATGAAAAAGAGGAGGACTGGTTGTTTGGTTACCTGAGTTATGATTTGAAAAATGAGATAGAAAACTTAGTCTCCAACAATAAGAATGTATTGGAATGGCCGGATATGTTATTCTTTCAACCTGCTGTCGTATTGGCTTTTGAAAGAGAAGAACTGGCCATCTATAGTTTACATTTGGAGCCGGAGTTAATCGTTTCGCAGATTTGTAATTTTATTATTGAAGAGGAAGGAGCGAAAATCCCAGCCCCGGTCATTAAAAACGGAATGACAAAAGAGTATTATCTGAATTCGGTGGCCGCTGTTAGAGAACACATTATAGCTGGAGATGTATATGAAATGAATTTGTGTCAGGAGTTTTTTGCAGAGAATTATGAAGTCGATCCTTTATTACTCTTTCAAAAGTTAAATGCCATTGCAAAAGCTCCTTTCTCTACTTTTTTTCGGTGGGAGAATGCTTACCTGTGTTGTGCGAGTCCAGAGCGATTCCTTCAAAAAAGAGATGACCTGATTATCTCTCAACCCATCAAAGGGACGATAGCGAGAGGAGACACGGCAAAAGAAGATGCACAATTCCAACAAGACTTATACGGAAGCATAAAAGATCGTGCAGAAAACGTGATGATCGTAGACCTGGTTCGTAATGATTTTGCTCGAAGTTGCCAACCCGGTTCAGTCAAAGTAAACGAACTTTTTGCGATTTATCCTTTCGAACAAGTTTCCCATATGATCTCTACTGTAAGTGGATTGTTACGAATGGAGGTCCATTTTGCAGAAGCAATAAAGAATGCTTTTCCAATGGGATCTATGACCGGCGCACCAAAAGTGATGAGCATGGAATTGATTGAAGCGTATGAAAAATGTCGTCGTGGTCTCTATTCCGGCGCGGTGGGTTACATTACTCCTGAAGGTGATTTTGACTTCAACGTAGTCATCCGATCTATCCTTTATGATTCGGCTAAAAAGTATTTATCCTTTCAAGTAGGTGGTGCAATCGTTTATGATTCGATTCCGGAAAAAGAATACGAAGAGTGTTTACTTAAGGCAAAGGGTATGCTTAAGGTTTTGGGAGTGGAAATCTAGTTATACCCACTTCGTGCTGCGGAAAGAATTATTGGTTTTTCGTGTGGAATAAAATTTGCCCTTGTTTTACCTAATTTAAACTATTAGGTATGAAAACCCTGTTAAATAAGCCTATCCTTCTCCTATTGCTTTCCTTTTTAATGTTCAATGCTTGTGTTCCCGAGGAGAAGAAAATCCAACCTCAAATGTTCGGGATAGAAACAGAAGGCTGGATTTACAGTGATTTGATTTTAAAAGGTCTGGACTTGAATTTCGATTGTTCTGATAACAATATATCCTTACTCAAGGATGGGAATACCATCGACCTGGAAATCACAGACTGCTTAATTTCATTTTTAATCGCACATATTCCAGTTGATCTTGATCCAGGAACCTATTCTATTATTGCGGATGTTGACGGAAAGACTTTTACTGAGATTGATGGTGCACCAATGGAAGTAGAAGTAAAAAATCGTCCTGTTGTTTTTCCGCTGAGTAGCACGAATATTAAAAGAGGAGAGGCCTTCCAAATTACAGGTCTTCATTTGTTAAACGAAACGGAGATTCCAGAATTTGATCCTTTGGTTTGGATTATTAATGGCGATAATACAAATACGAGTTCGAGCTATGAAGTGTCCGAGGACGGAAAAAGTGCTACTATTATTTTGGATGAGAATATTGAGCCGGGGGAGTACCGATTTAAAGTTACGGCGGTGGAGTGGAGTAACGAGTATGATGTTATCGTTTTTTAGAAAAAAGGCTTTAACGATTTATCCAACGAGTAGGGTTTCGCTTTTGGTGGGCGACGGCTAAAATCAAAATTACTTCAGGATCGTGAATTTCATAGATAACAGAATAAGGAAAATTAGAGACAGTAGCTTTTCGTATTTCTTTGTGAACAACAGGAAAAAGATGTGGGTTTTCTATAATGCGTGAAAATATATTGTCTAAGCTTAGAATAAGTTTTGCGCCTAAATTTTGTTTTTGAGATTCATACCACTCTATTGTATCTTCAAGTTCCGCTTCGGCAATCTCTAAAAATTCGATACGATATTTCATGAATTTTTGCGGATTATTTTAGCTTTAACTTCATTCCATGAAATAGTATTCTCCTTATTTTCTTTATAGTTATTACTGCGTTTATCTACTTCTTCAATCCATTGGTCGGAGAGTGGTTCACCGCTATTTTTATCGTTAGTGTCCTCTGCAACTGTATCCAAAATATATTGTACAAAGAGAATCCTATCTTGAGTAGAAAGGTTCCGAACTGCTTTTTTTAAATTTTGTACGGTCATAATATTAGATGTTTGACTTATAACGTAATTAAAGGAAAGATAATTCTTTTTAAGAAGATTTCAAATTTTTATTAAAGCAGAATCCCAATATATCATATTTATGAATACTACTTTTTTTCATTAAAAATGTTGCGTTTGACTATTTCTATAGAGCAATCAACTAGGGAAATCAACCAAAACCTCCCGAATCCGTCTCACCTTATCAATCATTCCCTCAAACTCTCCAAAGCTCAAAGTTTGCGCTGCATCACTTACTGCTTTTTCTGGCTTAGGATGCATCTCCACAATAACACCATCTGCTCCAGCAGCAACAGAAGCCAGTGCCATCGGCTCCACATGTCGACGAATGCCAATGCCATGTGAAGGGTCAGCAATAATAGGTAAATGTGTTTTTTCTTTCAAAATTGGAATGGCATTTAAATCCAAGGTATTTCGATAAGCTTGTTCATAGGAACGAATTCCTCTTTCGCATAACAATAGTTTTTCATTTCCATTGCTGAAAACATATTCTGCCGAATAAAGCAACTCGTCAATGCTCCCGCTAATACCTCTTTTGATCATCACCGCTTTGTCGACGCTACCTAAGGCATCTAATAAATTGAAGTTCTGAGAATTTCGCGCGCCCACTTGGAATATGTCGACATAGGGCAACATGTCTTCGATTTGACTGACCTGCATAACCTCCGTTATAATCTTAATTCCCTGTGCTCGGCAATGTTGATAAAACATTTTCAAACCATCCATTCCCATGCCTCGGAAACTATATGGAGAACTTCGCGGCTTGTACACCCCTCCCCGCATAATACGAACACCGCTCTTCACAAGTTCTGCAACAACTGCCTCTACTTGAGCCTCCGATTCAATACTGCATGGCCCGGCCATCATTTGAAAATGTCCATCACCAATAAATACACCATCACCGAGATCGATAGCGGTTCGGCCTACCTTCCATTTGCTGGAAACTAGTTTGTAATTATCGCTCACCCGATGCAAATCTTTCACGCCAGTTAGTTGCCCGATTCGGCGAATGTCAAACTCTTTTTTACCGATGCAAATGAGGTAATTCCCCGCTTGTGTATTTACAGGGTTGCTCTCATAGCCGATGGCTGCTATCTGTTGAAGCAAATGATTTCGGTCGTCAACTTTTATGTTTTTTTCTAATTGAATGATCATGAGTTTTATTTTGAAGGTGGATGAGGTAGATAAGGTGGATGTGGTGGATGAGGTTTCCCTTTGTGCGTATAATTTACGGTTTGGGGAAGCCTCATCTACCTCATCTCCTCATCTGCCTCAATGCCTTTTATCTTGTAAATAAATTGTTGAATATCGGCTGCTAAGTTCTTGCTATTTTCTATATGTCGAATAAAGGCACTACCAATGATGCCACCGTGTGTATGTCTAGAAGCCACTTCGAAACTCTCTTTGTCTCTAATGTTGAAGCCTGTCAGAATTGGATTTTTTAAACCCATAGTGCCAACTCGCTTTAAGTATTCGTCGGCAGCATTCATATTAGCGGAAGCGCTTCCAGTGGTACTAAGTGTGGAAACCGCATAAATGAAACCGCTACTGCATTGGTCTAAATATTGAATTCGTTGCTCGCTGCTTCTTGGTGTGATTAGGAAAATATTAGATAAATTATGCTTTTCAAAAAGCGGCTGGTAATTATCCATGTATTGATCCACGGGTAGGTCGGGAAGAATCAATCCGTCAACGCCGACTTCTTCGCATTTTGCACAAAATGCTTCGATGCCATATTGTAAAACAGGATTAATATACCCCATCAAAACAATTGGAATATTGACGTCTTTACGGAGGTCTTTCAATTGTTCAAACAATACATTTACAGTCATCCCATTTTCCAATGCCTTGCTTCCACTTTTTTGAATAATGGGTCCATCTGCTAAAGGATCACTATAAGGAATTCCAAGTTCCACTATGTCTGCACCTGATTTTTCGAGTGCTTTTATAATTGGCAAGGTATCTTCTAAGTTTGGAAATCCTGCAGTGCAGTAAATGTTTAGTAATCCTTTTCTACCCTGAGCAAATAGCTTCGTTAAACGATTGCTGACTTGCTTTTGATTTGCGATATTTATATTCATAATTGAGAAATTATTATTCTTTTTCTTTTAGGGATGAAGTATAAAAAATGTCCGATTTGAATTCAAAGTATTTGAGCTATTTGATTAATGAAATCGTAGACATAGCGAGTTATATCAAGATTTTTTTGAGAAAAAGAGATCAAATGGCTTCCATTCAAATCGGACAATTATTTAGGCTGAGTCCCTTAGTTTAACTATGCCTTTTTCTAAGTCCAAATTCTCTAAATAAACCTGTAAATCTTTATCTCCACGGCCACTTACATTTACGACTACGACATCGCTTTCTTTCAAAGTCATTTTTTCTAAATAAGCCAAAGCATGTGCGGATTCTAAAGCAGGAATAATACCTTCTTTCTGCGTTACGAATAAGCCAGCAGCAAAAGCTTCACTATCTGTTACGTGGCCGTATAGCGCGCGACCAGTTTCTCGAAGGTGGGCATGTGATGGGCCGATGCCAGGATAATCCAAGCCCGCAGATGCGCAGCGAGATTCCTCTACTTGTCCGTCCGTTGTTTGCATCAAGTAAGTCTTGCTACCATGTAAGATGCCAGGTGTTCCTACGCTTAAAGTAGCAGCCGTTTCGTTGGTATGGATACCATCACCAGAAGCTTCTACCCCAATTAGTTTTACACTTGCCTCTTGAATAAAATGATAAAAAGCACCAATTGCATTGCTTCCTCCTCCAACACAGGCCACTACATAATCGGGCATTGCCGTCAATTGATTTTTAATCTCTTCGCTGATCACAGCTTGAAAACGTGCAACCATATCCGGATAAGGATGCGGCCCAACGGCGGAACCAATAATGTAATGTGTATCTACAGGATTGTTGATCCAATCGCGGATGGCCTCATTGGTGGCATCTTTCAAAGTATGACTTCCACTGGTGACGGGGACAACCGTAGCCCCCAGCATTTTCATTCGAGCTACATTTGGAGCTTGCCGATGAATGTCTTTTGCACCCATATAAACGACACAGTTCAAGCCCATCAAAGCGCAAGCGGTAGCGGTAGAAACACCATGTTGTCCAGCTCCGGTTTCTGCGATGATGCGGGTTTTGCCCAGGCGTTTTGCCATGATTAATTGGCCGAGGGTATTGTTGATTTTATGAGCACCGGTGTGACAAAGGTCTTCTCGTTTTAAGTAGATTTGTGCGCCGTAATGAGCACTCAGATTCTTTGCTAAAAATAAAGGGGTTGGTCGACCGACATAATCGCGAAGTAAGTCTTTGAATTCTTTTTGGAATCCGGGGTCGCTCATAATGGTTAGATATTGCGCTTGTAGCTCTTCTACGTTAGGGAATAGCATCTCGGGGACGTAGGCGCCGCCGTAATTTCCGTAATAACCGCGTTGGTCTGGTGCGTAACTCATGATGAATATTGATTTAATTTATTATGTTCGATGTCTTGTAAAAATGTCGCTTCTTTGGAGCTTTATATAGACTCTGTCGAATAGCTGCTTAACTTTCAATAATTTTGGTTCAACTACTAACTATTTTGCTCTCATTTATTCAGCTCCATAGGAGCAAAACTTTTGTAGAATAATAGATGAAAGAGGCATTTGAGCTCCATAGGAGCGCCACCATTCATAATTTATTTTACAAAACGGTGTAATAAGTCTACGTCCTTCTCCCCAGGCTTCAGTTCAAATTTACTGTTCAAATCCAAAGCATATAGCTGTCGATGTTTAAAGGCCGCTATTGCAGTTTCATCCCCTGGGCCGATTCCTCCACTTAGGAAAAAAGGCTTATTGTATTTATATTGTTGTAAAATATTCCAATTGAATTTTTTTCCTGTGCCACCATGCGTCTTTCCTTTAGTGTCAAACAAAAAATAATCACAAACAGATAAGTATTCTTCAAGGACGCTAAAGTCAAAATCATCATTTACTCGAAAGGCTTTTATAACAACAAATCCAGCCTCTTTCATCTTTTTACAATAACTAGGACTTTCCTTTCCGTGCAATTGTACATGCTTGAAATTATATTTTTCTAACAATGATCGCACTTGTTCTATTTTTTCATCCACAAAAACCGAAACCGCATTTATGTTCTTATCAACTAAGGATTTTAAATCCAAAGTCTCCGCTACGAATCGTGGCGAAGGCGCATAAAAAATAAACCCCATATAGTCTATCCCCAATTCAGAAACCGCCGCAATATTCTCAGGAATTTTCATTCCACATACCTTGATTTTCATTATCCAAATTTTTTCAAAAAAACCTTTGCGAAACCTTTGCGCTCTTAGCGTCCCCATTCGACAAGCTCAGGGCAAGCATTTGCGGTTGAAAAAAACTTCAAGCCAATCGAGAAGCACATTCAGCCAATTTTCAATTCCCCCGTCCGCCTCACCGATTGAATAAAAGCCGCGCAAGCCTTCTGCGGATCTGGCGCCGTCATAAATCGTTCGCCAATTAAAAAACCATTATAGCCAAAAGCCTTTAGTTCATGAATGTCCTTAGCGTTGTGGATACCGCTTTCGCTAATGCGCAAAAAGTCCTCGGGGATTTTAGCAGCTAGTTTTTTAGAAGTAGCGATGTCGGTTTTGAAAGTGGTCAAATCTCTATTGTTGACACCGACCACGTTGACGTATTCATTCAGATGACTATTAAGTTCTGCTTCTGTGTGGACTTCCATCAAAACCTCTAATCCAAGTGTTCTAGCTTTCTTTGCCAGTGTTTTTAAATCATCTGGTGTCAAAGCCGCTGCAATTAGCAAAACCACATCTGCACCAATACTCTTTGCCTCAATTAGTTGATATTCATCAATGATGAAATCCTTTCTTAGGATGGGGCAGAAGTTGAATTTCCGAGCCGTTGTAAGATAACTGTTATTGCCGCCGAAGAATGCTGAGTCCGTAAGAATGGATAGGGCCGAAGCACCTGCTTGCATGTAACCAATACTGATTTGCTCAATGTCGACATACTCGTTGATCATTCCCTTGCTTGGCGATTTTCTTTTGATCTCTGCAATGATGCCAACCTTGTCTTTCTGTAATAGGTATTTACAAAAAGAGACGGAAGGAGAATCGAAGTAGATGCTCTGTTCAAGTAAAGCCGTAGGGTAGAGTTCCTTGGCAGCAGCGATCTCTGTTTTTTTATGACTGATGATTTTATTGAGGATATTCATATTTGTATTTTTTTAGAACAGAATTTCTTTTTTCTGATGTTCCTGCGAGCAGTGGCTCCCCTTTAGGGGCTGGGGGCAGGGTGGGTTATTTTTTATAGTAAAGTATTTTAATTCAACTCAACTAGCTTCTCAAAAGCTTTTAACGCCTTTCCGGACTCCAAAGACTCTTTTGCTAAAGCAATACTGTCTTTCACGCTCAAGTCAGGTCGCGAGCAAGAGATGGCCATTCCGGCATTGGTAGTTACCACTTGATTCTGAATTGTAGTTCCTTTGTTATTTAAAATGTTCATGAAAATGCTTGCCGCTTCGGGAATCGTTGAGCCGCCATGCAGATCGCTTTGTTTTACCTGGTTCATTCCAAAGTCTTCTGGTCGACGAATGCTTTCCGATTCATTTGTAATTACTTTCACTTTTCCCGTTAAAGAAATTTCATCATAGCCATCCAAGGCATGAAGAATGACAAAGCGCTTATCCGATTGTTGATAGAGGTATTGATATAGCCGCTGCAGTTCTAAAGAAAAAACGCCAACAATCTGGTTCTTTGGAAAACTAGGGTTCACCATTGGGCCTAGCATGTTGAAAAAAGTTTTGACACCCATTTCTCTCCGGATCGGTGCTACGTTTTTCATAGCAGGATGGAACAAAGGCGCATGCAAAAAGCAAATGTTCGCTTTGTCTATTTGCCTTTTCAACTTGTCGGAATCATTGGTGAATTGGTAACCCAAATGTTCCATTACATTAGAAGACCCACAACTGGAGCTCACGCCGTAGTTTCCATGTTTTGCTACTTTTACGCCAACTCCTGCCGTAACGAAAGAAGCTAAAGTAGATACATTAAAAGTATCTTTTCCATCGCCACCGGTACCACATAAATCCACGGCGTTAAAATCACTTAGATCAATGGCTCTGCACAATTCGAGGAGCGCATCACGAAATCCACTGATCTCCTCAAGGGTAATTGAACGCATTCGAAATACCGTCAGAAAGGAAGCAATCTGGCTGTTATTATAATCACCTTTACTGATATTAATCAGGGTGTCCTTCGCTGTTTGGTAGTCGAGGGTATGATGATTGAATAATTGTTGGAGTAGCGATTTCATAAGTTGATTTTTTGTTCGGGCGAGTTATTCAATGCGATGCCTTCTTTCGTCTTTTCACTAAAAATAAAGTTCTGAAGCAGCTGAACCCCATTCTCCGTAAGGATACTCTCCGGATGAAATTGCATGCCACGAATGTCATAGGTCTTATGTCTTAATGCCATAATAGCGCCATCTTCAGCGGTAGCCAACACTTCCAAGTCTTTTGAAAAACCATCGTTAGAAATTGCCCAACTATGGTAACGCCCCGCTGTGAATTGTTTAGATATGTTAGCAAAAAGGTAATCGTCTTTGACAACATCTACTGGAGTAGCAATGCCGTGATAAACTTCTTGAAGGTTGACCAATTCACAACCAAAGGTTTCTCCAATGGCTTGGTGTCCTAAGCAAATGCCAAGTATGCTTTTTGTCGGCCCTAATTCTTCAATGATTTGCTTGAGCAAAGGAGCTTCGCTCGGCACTCCGGGGCCTGGCGAAATGATGTATTTGTCATAACCTCCAATGGCTTCAATTGTCGTTTTATCATTACGAATCACATCAAGTTGCTCCACACCTAAGTCCTGAATAATTTGGACTAGGTTATAAGTGAAAGAATCGTAATTATCTATTACCAGAATTTTCATCTTTGTTAGTTTGTTAATAGGAGGGAAGTCCTATTTTGATTGTCCTTTTAGGATTTTAATTAAATAGTTGTCGCTAATTTTATTGCCTTTCGTACCGCCGCAATTTTATTGTTGATTTCTTCCAGCTCTTTTTGCTCATCACTTTTCACGACCACTCCAGCTCCAGCTTGGAAATGGAGTTCATTGTTTTTGCTCAATAAAGAACGGATGATAATGGCATGATTATAATCTCCATTGAAGCCCAGAAATCCGATGGCGCCACCATAAAAACTACGACGTTCTTTTTCATATCGATCTATGAGTTGCATCGCGCGATGCTTTGGTGCGCCGCTTAAGGTGCCGGCAGGAAAGGTATCGGAAACGATTTGTACAGGGTTACTTTTTGGTGTTAAGTTTCCGGTCACTTTGCTGACCATGTGGATAACGTGAGAGAATTGTTGTATTTCGCAAAAAGTGTCCACTTTTACAGCTGATGTGCTTCTACTGAGGTCATTTCTAGCAAGATCAACCAGCATGACATGTTCTGCCTTTTCTTTAGGGTCTTTTTGTAATTCACCAGCCAACTCTAAATCTCTTTCATCATTTCCAGTTCTTTTGTAAGTTCCTGCGATGGGGTGAATAGTGGCTACTTTGTTTCGAATGGTTAGCTGTGCTTCTGGGGAAGAACCCATGATTTTGTAATCGCCATAATCGAAGTAAAAGAGGTAGGGCGAAGGGTTCACTGTTCGTAGCGCTCGGTAGACGTTGAAGTCGTCTCCCTGAAATTTTTGAGCGAAAGCTCTCGATAAAACAATTTGAAAAACATCTCCTTTCTGGCAGTGTTCTTTTCCTTTGCTGATCATCTGACGAACCTCTTCGTCCGTCATGTTTGTAGTCTCCTGCTCAGTGGCCTGGAAAGGATAAACGGAAATGTTTTGGTGGTTGATGAGAGAGCTCAAATGATCCAATTCCGATTCTTGATTTTCCTGATAAAGATGTTCAAATAAATGAATCTCATT
>CAZDTI010000172.1:0-8513 GCA_964508085.1 uncultured Saprospiraceae bacterium
CGCCTGCAAGCCGGCGTACGGGCGGGTGCCTCCGCTTTTTCATTCGATTAACTCGAATTTTTCGATGCCAAATCGGACATTTATTTATTCCTTATCCCTAAAAAAATTGAACGGCAATTTTGAACGTAAACAAAAAATAAATGCAAAAACATTTAACAACAATAGTTCTACTTCTGATCGGACTTTTTGCCCAAGGACAAACAACGCAAACACCAGACAGCCTAAACCAAGATGTCTCCCCCAAAGGTGGATTAAACGCTCTGGTAGTTCGCTACTACGGCATCGAATTTTCAAAAGAGCAAAGAAAATTTTTGAAGGACAAGGAGATCGAATTTATTTTCCAAATAGACGAAATGGGAAAGCCCACTTTATCTGAAATTAATGGCATTGACAATCCTGCGATTATTGACAGTTTGAAAAATAAAACTAAAGAAATTGAGTACTTTAATCCACACATTAGAGATGGAAAACCGGTAGCCGCAATTTATTTTATGCAATTGGTTTTTCCGACTTACCAAATGACTTCCCGCCGATTTGGTTTTTTACAAGGCAGTGCCTACAACGAGGCAAAGTTTGAAGATTTTGAATATATTAGAACGGATAATTCCAGAATAGATGTTACAATGGGAGGCGTTATGAATCAATTCCTTGGCAAACCTGTCGCTTATTTAAAACTGGGTGGAGGCATGAAATTCAATAGCTCTTTATCAGACAAGAGGGGTTACATTTATGGTTTGAATATGAGTATGTATGGAAATAAAAGGAAGAAAAATTATCCTTTAAGCACACCCAGAGAACAGTTCTCTGATCCTCCTACCATTCTAGTAGGACTGCTATTTGGAAAGTGGTTCAATAAATTTAATGTTCTGGCAAATCTTAGTTATGCTGCTCAGAACGTTACGGAGCGACTGGGTCCTGATGACAACGACTGGGTACAATTAAAAGGCTGGAGTCCGGCGGTTCTCGTAAATTATCCCATCAGATTTGGGAAACAGCGAACCTCTTACGCTTATGGAGCGCCTTCTATTTTAGAACACAATTTGAATCTCCATTTTGGCTTGAGTTATATTTTTCTTTCCATTCCTGAAGCCAGTGGAGCTATGTTGGAAATTGGCGTAAGCTATATGATGACAGGGAAAAGAGTTACGGAATATAAATTGAGGGATGAGTTTTATAAGCGGTAAATTAATAAACAATCTAGAAAATCAACAATGGACAATTTTCACCTAGAAGTATTAAAACCCATCCTCCTAATCCTTTTCGGATTTGTAATTGGTGTTGTAAAAGCATTCATAAGAAAAACACCATTATCAAATAAAGAAGAAATCATAAACTTTCATAAGCATTTAGCTAAACCCGTCTGTTATGGGTTTTTAACTATTTTTATTCTGCTATTAATTGGTGGCTTTTTCGTAAATGACAATTTGGTCGAGGTATTCCAAAAGGCATTGTTATTTGCGCTATACACTTCTGCTGCTATTTATATTTTTATGATTTGGGGAGCGAATTTGATAAGAGAAAAATAAATAGGTGGATGGACTCCCATCTAACCCAAAGAACCACGAAAGAAGGAAAACCCATCCACCCATCCACCCATCTCCCACAAAACACCTCTATTCCTTCACCACCTTCTCCTCCAACAATAATTCCCCATCCAAAGAATACACAGATACCGCATACATCCCCGAAGCAAATCCTTTGAGCGAAACAGACTGTTCCGTCGTCTCCAATCGATGACAAACACCTCCAATCATATTAGAAATCAGAATTAATTTATTGCCTTCCAAATTGATGTTCAACACATCTTCCGTTGGGTTGGGATACACTGCGATGTCTTCTGTTATAGCTTCTTCCAAATCAGAAACGAAAAACATTTGCAACATGGCGTGAGCGTTTATTTTACCAAAACCCCAAATATTCGGATCAGGAGTATCAGTGGTGTAGTTATCGGTAATTGCAGTTCCCCCCATCAGTGTTTTCAACTCCTCAGGAGTGGCCAGTGGATTGGCTTCCAGGAACAAGGCAACAATTCCAGCGGTCATTGGCGCAGACATAGAGGTGCCGCTAGATTCTCCAAAATAATAATTTTGCGAAGTGTTCGGATCGGTATATTGGTGAACCACCAAATTGTAACTTGCCCCACCTGGAGCGTAATTAGTATCAAAGGAATTCATCGCCGAGGCCATTGTCATTCCAGGTGCAGTAATGTCTGGTTTGGTTCTTCCATCGGTTGTCGGACCTTTGCTGGAGAAGGGACAAATTCTATTCGGCTGGACATAATTATTATAAGATAAATTTTGTCCAGAGAGATTAGTGAACGAAACTTTAGAGGCATAAGCGCCAACGGTAATTGCAGATTCAGTACAGCCCATTTCGCCAATGGTCATGTCGTCATCACCATCCACTGCGCCAGCCAATCCATTGGAAACAAATTCGCCGTAGATGCCTCGTGTGTTTTGGACATAGCCCATCCATGCATGCACCTCTCCAGTAGTAGCTTTTACAGAAATGGCCAGATCGTCGTTTGTTTTACTGTAGATATCTAGAAAGGCATGTGGCTTACCATTTATATCCGCAGAGGTTGTGGTGATGTCTACGTAAACGGTATCGTTATCGGAACCGACTAAATAGATTTGCTCTGTAGTCGTTGTATTTTGAAGACAGATAAAATCAGTAGAAGCATTGTTATTTAAATCATTATAGGTACCGAGTTCAATACAAAATGGTTCTCCTTCCACTCCCCAAACGTCAATCCAGGTTTTCTGATCTGGTAGGTTTGCATTGAACTCAATAAAACTTTGCAGAATGCTATCCGTGTCGGAAAATGCTTTGTTCAAATGAAGGTTTTGCCCTCCGTTATTTCCACCGGAGACCGTAAAAATCTTTCCCGCTCCGGTTAGATTATTCACCGCCTGACTGAATAAGGAACTTCCATCATGAGGTCCAATACTACAGCCCCAACTTAGGTTAGCGACCGCTGGTTTTCCTTGCGCATCGGCATATTCGAAGATGTAATTCAGGCCATCCACGATGTCTGTCATTCCCGTATTGTGCCACTGGTTTTGTGCGGGCGTAATTCCTACCAATACCAAATCACTTTCGTAAGCCACTCCCCTATACTCATCTTCGTCGCCTCCAAAACCAGAACCTGCAGCAATCCCAGCCACATGAGTTCCGTGAGATTCCGCTCCACTATCGGTCTGTTGCGTTATCATATCTGTACTATTGTCCATCTCATGACCGTAGCTATAACCAGCCGGAGGAGTTCCTGTTGACTTCTGTTCCCAGACTTTCTTTATCCGATGTTCAACTCCATCTACGTCGTAAAACGTAGGATGCGTATAATCGAATCCGACATCTAAAATACCGACAACTACGTCCTTCCCCGTATAGGCTTGAGGCAGATCTGTTCCCTCGTGAACCATATCGACATTTGTTTTTTCTCTCGCCTCTTCCATATTAATAAAAATAGGTTGATCTAGTTCTACCAATTCTATTCCCCTTTCTAAAGCAGTAAAAGCTTCTACTTGATTTGTTGGAATTTTCACCGTCCAGATATTCCCTGCTTTTGTGCCAACAAGAATGCCCAGGCTGTCAAGGTCTTCTGCCACCAGTTGGTCATTTACTTTCACAAAGGCATTTAAATATTTTTGATTTCCAAGTTCCGTATAAACGAATTTTGGATTTGCTTTAGCTGGAGCATTCTGATTTACAGAAGAAAGATATTGATGGGTTAGGACAGATTGTTTGACAATGTTATCAGGAAGGTTTTGGGCCTTTGTGTTTAAACAAAATAGGAGGAGGCATAAGGATAGTAAAGCTGGGCTTTTCATAGATCTGGGTTTTAGATGAAATAAAGGGCTTCGATGAAATGGGTTTGCTGGAAGTTTACCCTGTGGCGATCAAAGCTACAAATAGTTTGGTAGTATTCAAAGGTGGATGTTTTTTTTATGTTTTTTGAGTGTAATTAAGTTAGGTGGGTTATAAGTGATTTGTGAAAAGTTCATAAGATGGCTTTGAGGCCATTATATGAAGTCCGACGTAAACAACTTACTAAATGGCTATACTAATTATTGTAATTTATTTGTTATATTTGGTGTTGTATGGATGAAATTTTAGATGATGATCTGCAATGGAATATAGGTAGTATCCCTGATAGGACTTTGCTGGAAATTACAGATTGCAACTCTTACCCCCTTATCTTTATACAACGAGCAAAGGAGGAATTAAACAGAAGGAATGTACTTACAATTGATAGCCCTATATCTAAAAGAAAAGAGGTGATTGAAAGGAACATTTATGATTGGGTAAATAAAAATCCTACATTATCAATATTGGCATTCTTAGCTGGAATCGGGTCAGGGTTTGTTGGCTTTGGAGTTGTTATGATTTCCGTTTATCAATCTGGAATTGTAGACGCAGATTCCCGGAGTAAAGTATGGGTAAAAATGTCTAAGGTGTTAATGTTGTTAATTGTTCTGCTACTAATTGGAAGAGCTCTTCTTTTAAAATAAAAAATGGAATTAAACATAAAAAAACAATGCCAGCCTTATCATAAAAGGATAAGAAATGATTTCATTCCTTTTTTCTTGATTTGGTGTTTTGCATATTTTGGTATCCTCTATTACTTAAGTGCAATAAAGGCTGACTATTGGATTGGGGGTTTAATCTTTATCCTTGTTTTTATTTTCGTTCTATTCAATTCTTTTAAATCTGCTGAATACGCTATTACCGAAGTAAGGATGACGAAAAATAGTTTCTTAGTCCGTTTCTATGAAGGGAGTATAGAAAAGACAATAAGCTCAAGCAACACAAATAACATCACTATTGTGCTAAATAGACAATCTCGGGGCATTTTTCCGTTAAATGATAAAAACCGAATTGTCTCCCTTGAAATAAAAAATAACAAAGATATTACACTTGTCCGACAACACTCCAGTGGGGCATGGAAAAGTGCCGATTTACATGAGTTATTCTATGATGGCTTTGAAAAGCATTACAATTGGTACTGGAGGCAGATGTTTGATATTCAATTTGTGAAAAATAACTAAAATGCCAATATTTAAAAACCTAACAATACTTTTACTTTTCCTAAATCCTTTCCCCTTACAAGCTTCCTGTTCTGGCCCCTTCTACTCCATCACGGAATTATTAAATCATGATCCTGACAACCATCATATTTTTACTTGTAAAATAATAGGCACTTATATAAGTAATACGGGTTTCGAAAGTATTGCCGTCGTACAGAAGCGATTTATCGGAAGTCCTAAGGACACCATTTACATAAGGTCAGGAGGAATGAGTACAGCAGGAGGGCAAAAACTTTTCCCCGGTTCGGAATGGCTTATTTTTAGTCGAACGACTGATAATTTACATTATGGAGCTACTGTTTGTGATTATTTGTCTAGTCAAATTTCCTCTGAACAAAAAATAAATTATAGTTCGGGTGATGCGGAAATAGCGAAAATTTATCTGGATGTTTTAGACCAGTATGTGCGACTTAAAAAGAGTCAGTTTTCGGGATACAAAGAAATTCGTGGGAGCGGAAGACTAATTGCAAAAGGTAGTTTTACAAATGGAATTGCCGACGGAGAATGGGTGCATTACAGTAGGTATGATGATTTTAAGATAGTTTTAAAACGCAGTGAAATAGCTTATCGAAATGGTAAGCTCCATGGAAAGTACAACCTCTACTTAGAAGATCGAAACAACAATATTATTGGCAACAAAAGAATATTCAATGAAGGATTATTGATCTCAGAGGAAAGCTTCTCTGAAGTCAGAATAGAGTATAAATACCTCAACGAGAATGAAAGGGAAATTAGCTTTATTAAGAGAGACTCGTTTGGAGCAATAATACGACAACGAACCATTATCGAATTGGATTATAACAATACACCATACCGATCATTGACCTATAAGCATGGCTACTATCTGAATAAAATAGCACGAGATTCTAGCAAGTATCTCCCGCTGGCAAAAGGTCAATATTTTAAGGGTGCCAGAGTTGGAGATTGGATTTTTTACAACAAAAAAGGTGAGGTCGTAAATACTTTACATTTTCCAGATAGCGCCTACCAATCTTCCGGCTTTTACATTTATGAAGAGGATGGAAATGTTCGTATGAGTGGTAACTATGAGGAGGGCAAAAGAACTGGGGTATGGAAGTATTTTTACAACAACAAGCTACAAACTACCTGGAACTACAACAGAAACGGAGAACTATTGTTAAGGGTGAAATACTTTTCTTCCGGTCGTAGGGAAATTACGCCTTTCGCTAATCATAAAAAACATGGGAAAGAAATTGTATTTAATGAAGATGAACATATTCGAAGCATTGAGGAATACAAAAATGGTATAAGAAATGGAATCAGTATTATTTTTAATCACGATGGTTCCATAAAAGAAGAATCCAACTTCATTAATCACAGGAAGTTCTCTGTAGAACCTTCGGACAGCAGCAGTTATTATAACAATGGTTTTTTAAATGGATATCACATTCAAAAAAGTTATAAAACAGGAAAGACAATCACCGAAGGGAACTATTGGAATGGCTATAAAACTGGTGTCTGGTTGGAACATGGTGAAAACGATACTTATAAGAAGCTATACTATCAAACGGATGAAAAGGAGCTAATGAATCAATCTGGATACATCATGCCGTTTCGAACGGAGTTATTTGATAAGGATGGGAATTTGAAGTGGTCCAGATGATTCATTTCTTCCGCTCCAATTAGCCCTCTTTTTACCTCGAACAAAAATCCTATTGGATAAAACGTTTCAGCTAATTATGGGGCTTTTACGTTTGGGGACACCAACAACTATCAACCAACTACAAACCATCAACCATTTGCACTGTCAAAAGGATTCTTCCAATTTCTGGCAACTGATGACCCAAAAACGCCTCCTCTATTTCGCTCAAGTTCTTTGAATCGATTATCTAATTTCTTCTTATATTTCTTTTCTTCACTTTTCTTATAACTATTCCAAAATCGAGAAACAACAAAACATGAAAGTAGAAGAAATGAAAAAAGCAATGTGATTTCTTTCCGATTTTCCAAATGGAAGCCAATAATCAAATGACTATTATAAATCAGTAGAACAGCTATTAGAGCTAAACAAAAAAAGACGCCCATTTCGTTTTTCAAATTCAATTTAATTTTGGTCAACATAAGATTTGGTTTTTAAAAATTCACTTCAAAAAAGACATAACAATCACTGTCTTCTGATAAACAAAAGACAATTATAACAATATATTTACAATTTATTTTTTAGGTTTGCAGATTCTATTTATAAGGGCTGCACACCTAAATGAAGAATCGTTTAATATGCAAAGTAGAAATTCATTCTAATAATTCCTTATGCTTCATTGCCCATTTCAGCAAGCCATTTTGTTCTCCTTTAAGGTCTAACTTTTTACTGATGTTTGTTCGGTGATTCGAGACGGTCTTAGGACTAATAAAAAGCATACTCGCAATTTCGACTGATGTTTTTTGTCTGGCAATTAATTTTAAAATATTGACCTCATGCTTTGACAATGCAGATAGCACATCATTTTTTGTATCCTTTTGCTGAACCAGGTACTGCGTCATACTCGCATTCACATAAGCTTTTCCCTCGCTAACGAATCGGATACAATCCATTATTTCCTTTTCTGAGCTTTCTTTTAGCAGATATCCTTTTATTCCCAATTCCAAAGCTCGATTTAAGAAAGATTGATCTTTGAAAAGTGTCAATAAAATAAACTTTGTACTTGTTCCTTCCTGCAGTAAAGTTTGTGCCGCTTCCATACCAGTCATTAGTGGCATTTCAATATCCAGGATTGCCACGTCGGGTTTTATGGCCCTGATTTTCTCCAAGGCGATCTGACCGTTTTCTGCAGACCCCACCCATTCCAATCCTTCTGTTTGGTTGATTAGGTCTGTAATTCCTTTTCGGAGAATCGGATGATCATCCGCGTTAAAAACTCGTATTGCCATGTTTTGTTTTCTTGTTTTTTAAACGTACAATTTGGTGTTTTCAGCATACATGCTTATTCGAAACGGTCTTGAGATTTTATCTGTCCCTTTCATGATAATGGCTTTCTGGGTAACTGATAATACAAAGATAGCACAGGAAGCAATTCTATTTGTGGGGTCTGGCCAGTAATTGACTAGGGTCTAGGGCCTAGTCTAACTCGATTCAGAGGATAGAACCAATATAAATCGCAATCATCTACTTCGGAATCACTATAGTCAAATCTGTTCCACCATTCTCCCCTTTCGATATTTTCAACTCTCCACCAATTGCAGAAATCCGCTCATGCATAGTACGAATTCCCAAACTCTTTGAAGTCACAACTGCCAATTCCAAATCAAAGCCTTTTCCATTGTCCTGAATACGAACAGCAATCTGATTCGCTTCATTTTTAATATTTATTTTAGCAGCCGTTGCTTCGGCATGTTTGACAATATTACTAAGTGCCTCTTGAATCGTTCTGTATAAATGGATTTCAGATTTAGCAGTCAACACTT
>CAZDTI010000172.1:8613-16978 GCA_964508085.1 uncultured Saprospiraceae bacterium
ATTTATCCAACTGAAACGGATGCAAATCTCTGGAGATTGAACGAACTTCTTCTAAGGTGTCTGAGATCATTTTTTGATTTGCCAAGGTCACTTCATTCGTATTTTCTAATTGTTTTTTAATTAACAATAAAGACTGTCCCACTCCATCATGCAAATCTCTGGAAATTCTTTTACGTTCTTCTTCCTGCGCAAAAATAAGTGCTTCTGCAAATTCTTTTTTATCGTTTCTATCTTTCCGGATTTTATTAAAACGGTAACCGAAAAAACCAAGTAAACTAAATAACATTCCTCCACCCATAATGTAATTCTTTTGTCTTTGAATTTTTGCGTTAGCGGTTTCTAATTCCAGAATATCTTTTTCTTGTTGTAGAAGTTGTTTTTCCTTCTCTGCGGTCTGATACTTTGTTTCCGCCTCCGCAATCGCCTTTTTCGTTTCAGAAGTATTTTGATTTTTATTGTACTTATTTTTTTCGTTCAAGGTAGCTAAAGCCTGTTCTGACTTCCCCGTTGAAATATAAAGTCCAATTAAAATATCATAAGCGTTTTGCGAAACTTCATTCAAATTAATTTCATTCGCGATTGTAAGCGCTTCTTTTGCAATTGGAATCGCAGTATTGAAATTCTTCAAGCCTTCATAAGCATTTGCCAAATGGCATTTGTTAATCGCTAACAAATTTGTCTCTCCATTTTGCTCAGCAATTGAAATAGCATCCTGAGCATATTTTTTTGCCTTTAGGTGGAAACCCAATTTATTGTTAAACTGAGCAAGTATTTCATAATTGTACAAAAGATCTGTCGGACTGGCATGTTTTTGAGCAACCGCTAAAGCGACGTCTGCTTCGGTAAGCGCCTTCCGATAAAACAGTTGAGCACTATCTTGATAAAGTCTTTCATTTTCAGTGTCGGCTTTATCCGAATAAGCATTAGCAATTTCAAACAACAAAGATGCTTTACCATGTCTCAACGCAGATTCCTTATATCCAGAACCAGTTGTGTCTGCAATGGTTATCGCCTCTATCAAATACTGCTGCGACTTTTCATAATCCCCCATGGCAAAATAAATATCCGAAATTCCTTCAAGCGGACTTAGTAAGGCCCTCGGATCTGTTTTTTCCTCTTTATAGATTCTGATAGAGCTTAGATATGAATCCATAGATTCTTTCAAAAGCCCCTTGTTCAAATAAAGCAAGCCCAACAATCTGTCTGTACTAGCCACTCCTCTTTTATTTCCAATTTTGTCAAAGGCTTCTTTTGCCAACAAAAGCGTTTCTACGCCTTCCGCTCCCAAAGCCGATCCTTTCGAACTTAATGATTTGGCGTATATATTTTGGCCTCTTTTGTCAGTCAAGTCTTTACTATGAAGAATCAACTTTTCAGCAATTAATAAGGCCGTGTCTTTTTGCCGCTGTGAATAAAATCTGCACAGTTGAACCATCGTATCCAATACTTCTAAGGAAGGGGATTCCTTGGCCATCATCCGAGAAAAATTTTCGGAATTCGCTTCAATCTTAATGAATCCTTTTGGTACTTTTTTGCCTTGCCCGAAAAGCGTAGAGGACAAAAGCAGAAAAACGAAAATGTATCTCATGTCGTTGATTATTAAAATAGGAAGATTCGATAGCTTTAGAAAGCCAATATACGTAAGTATCTTAAAATCAGCCTATTTTACTTAGCTCTAAGCAACATTATAAATACATTTTGAGCTTATCGAATTGAAAAATCCACTGGAATTCGAATTTTCTTGTAGCCATAGTATCTGCTTTCTCCCAATTTTAAGGTTTTCAAGCCTTCCATCATCTTCATTACTACAGCATCCATTTCTGTCTTAGGGCTGTTTACAATCTTATAATTCGTAATGATTCCAGCCTCAGAAATATTTACTTGAACTAAGACCTCCCCTTCCATGCAGTTTTCTTTCATGGTCTCAGAATAGTTCAACTGCTCCTTGAAGTAAGTTTGTATTTCTCTTGTTACAATTCTGTTTTGTCTTTCGGCAATCACTGTTATTTCTGACTGAGATAAAGGCGCTGTAATCTTCATATTTGATGTCACTTCAGCCGTTAACTCATTTGAAGTCAATTGTGCGGTTGCGAAAAAAGAAACTGTCAATAGAAGAATGCTAATTAAGATCGTTTTCATGATAAATTGTTTTTGGTAAATTGATATCACAAAGATAGAGCACCGATAGGAAGCATTCATGGGGTCTTGATAGGAATTGACTAGGGTCTAGGGCCTAGTGAGGCTGGGTAATAAGGGAATTTAGGTTGAATTTTCGCCTACTTTGGAATAACAATCATCAAATCCGTTCCACCATTCTCTCCTTCCGAAAATTTTAATTCTCCACCAATTGCAGAAATTCGCTCATGCATCGTTCGAATCCCTAAGCTCTTGGAAGTCACCACCGCCAACTCTAAATCAAAGCCTTTTCCATTATCCTGAATTCGAACTGAAATACGATTCGCTTCATTCTTAATATTTACTTTCGCAGCTGTGGCTACTGCATGTTTGACAATATTGCTGAGTGCCTCTTGAATCGTTCTGTATAAATGGATTTCAGATTTAGCAGTCAACACTTTGTCTATATCGTCAATTTCTTTAGTAATAAAAAGCTCCGTTGATTGCTCAATTTTCAAAATGGTATCTTTGATTGTCGCAGTCAATCCAAATTTATCCAACTGAAACGGATGCAAATCTCTGGAGATTGAACGAACTTCTTCTAATGTGTCTGAGATCATTTTTTGATTTTCCAAAGTTACTTCCTTTGAGCCTTCCAATTGTTTTTTAATGAGCAACAAAGACTGCCCCACTCCATCATGCAAATCTCTGGAGATTCTTTTTCGTTCTTCCTCTTGAGCAAAGATGAGTGCTTCCGCAAATTCCTTTTTATCGTTTCGGTCTTTTCGTATTTTATTAAATCGGTTGCCTATAAAACCAAGCAGTCCAAGCATTAATCCCCCTCCCATCATATATTTTTTTTGTCTTTGAATTTTTGCGTTTGTCGATTCTAATGCCAGAATGTCGTTCTTTTGTTGGAGTAATTGTTTTTCTTTTTCCGAAGTTTGGTATTTCTTATCTGCCTCAGCTATCGCATTTCGAATTTCTTTCCTATTCGTCTTTCCTCTTTGAATACGTTCTGCGATTAGCATATTCATGGCTTTTCCTTTCTCTCCATTTTCAATATATACTTCTACTAGTTTTTTCCGGAAACTATTTTGTTCTTGAACAAAATTTAGTTTTTCTGCCAGTTCAAAACCTTTTTCAAGATAACGTTGAGCTGCTCCTAAATTATTGAGGCCATGCATTGCATTCCCAAGATGAAAACTAGTTCTAACGATGTATACCTTAGCGTCTAATTTCTCTGCAATAGCCAAAGCCTCTTTAGCGATTTCGGCTCCTTCTATATATTCTTTAATTTTTATTTTTAAATAGGCCAGTGTTTCCAAACCATTAAGAATCATCTCTGGTTCTCCCAATTCTTTTGCCAGAGATAAGGAACGCTCCGCCTCTTTCATTCCCAATCCGTATAATAATTGAGAGCTGTCTCTGCATAACTTTATTCTCTCGGGAATACTATCTGAATTTGCCTTATTCTTGTAAGTTGCTGCCATACCAAATAAAAGCATAGACTTATTCCCACGTAAACTTATTTCAACTTCAGTCGCATCTATAGTATCGGCGATTAGGATCGCCTCTGACAAATACTTTTCAGCTCTTTCTTCATAGCCTAAAAAATAATATACTCCTCCTATTCCCGAAAGGGGGTCAAGTAATAACTTGGGATCAGCCTTAGACTCTTTGTAAAGTTTGATTGAGCTTAGGTAATAATCTACAGCCTCTTGTGATTGTCCAAGATCTAACTTGAAATTTCCAACTCGTAAATCCACTTCTCCCATTTCTTCTTTATCCCCTAATTCTTCAAAGATGCCTCTTGCAGATTCCATGAATTTCATAGCATTAGCCTCGTCCCCAATTGATATATAAATTTGACCTTTAAGGCTAAGTGCCTTTGCATAAAAAAGTTGATTTTCACTTTTTGTAAGCACAATGCCTTTGTCGGCAAGAAGCATCGAGCTGTCTGTGTCAATTTTTATGTATCGAAATCCAAGTTCTACTAAGTCTTCAAGATCATCGGTGGTTGGTTCTGAATAAGCCATTACTATACTGAATCGATCTTGCAGTGTTTTCTTAATTTTCTCGTTTGACTGTTCTTGCCCGAACAATGAAAGAGATAATAATAAAAAGAATGTGAGTCTCATGTTACTTGTCATTTGGTAAAAATTGGTGATTGTTTTCCTTTGGCTAAAATACAGAATAATATTATTCCACCAAAACGCTTTGAACAAGGGGTAAACCAAGTACTCAAAAGAAACGGCTATCCGTCGCTTATCGAATTGAAAATTCTATTGGAATTCTGAGTTTCTTATAGCCATAGTATCTGCTTTCTGCCAATTTTAATGCTTTCAAGCCCTCCGTCATCTGCATTACAACTACATCCATTTCCACCTTAGTTTTTTTTTACAATCTAAGATCGTTTTCATGCTAAATGTTTTTGATAAATTTGATATTACAAAGGTAACGCACGGTGAGCAAGCGTTTATGGGGTCTGGGTAGGAATTGATTAAGGTCTAGCGTTCAGTGAGCAATATATTGTCTATATTCATAAGTGCAATTCAAACCAAATCGGGCCTATTTGCAAAATTCAAAGCGTGGTCCACGAAATCGTTTTTTATCAATTCAAGAAGATACTTTTAGTTCAATACAAAACATATGACATCAGGAAAGGTAATATCACTAAGTAAAAGCAGCAACCATACTTTTAGTAAAAATCTTTGTAACAAGATAACTTTATTACAAGGCTTAGGCGTAGAAGACGATGCTCATATGGGTCTAAAAGTAAAGCATCGTTCCAGAGTTGCAAAGGACCCTAACCAGCCTAATTTAAGGCAAGTTCATCTTATTCATTCTGAACTTTTTGAAGAGTTACTGGAAAAAGGATTTCAGGTTTCGGAAGGTCAGATGGGAGAAAATATTACAACGCATGGAGTAGATTTGTTGAGCCTTCCCAAAGGAGCTATTTTGTCGATTGGAAAGCATTCTAAAATTGAAATTACTGGCTTAAGAAATCCTTGCATTCAATTAGATTCTATCCAAGTGGGATTAATGAATGCCGTTCTGGATAAAGACGAAAAAGGGAATTTAATTCGAAAGGCAGGGATAATGGGAATTGTACTTGAAGGAGGTGAGGTGAAAGTAGGAGATGAAATTTTGGTTGAATTGCCAGAGGGGCCTTTTCTTAAGTTGGAACGGGTGTAAATATGTAAAATTCAAAAATCAAGAAAAGGCAAACTGGTCAATTGAATTGAAATAGTAATTCATGAAAAATATAATCTTTCTATTGATACTCCTAGGAACAATAGGCTGTCAGTTAAATAACGAACAGGAGAAACCCAGATCAAAGGTTACGCAAACATCCTCCTTCAAACCTGATGAAATACAAGGGATCTGGGGTTTAACAAATTATCTTGATTCTATTGTTATAAACAAAGAAATTGCTAAATATAGAGTTCAATTCCCTTCCTGGTTTGGAATATTACTAGACATAAAAAACGATTCAATTAACAGTTATGGTTCTCTTGTCGAGATAACTGATAAATTAACATCAAAAAAGGACACTGTTACAGAACTCATTTCCTATGAAAGCGGAAAATGGATGCTATTAAAAAACCAGAAGAATTTAGTACTAAAACATTTCCCAAATCAAGAAGTTAAAGACTCAACCATTTACGTTTACCGACGCAGAGAAGACCTGAAATTTATGACTCAAGATTTAGATAAAAGACATAAGATAAGTAGTAACATAACGAAGTATTTTAATCAGGAAATTTTAGCAGGTACTTACCTAAGCATGAATACTAATTCAACGATTGAGTTTCAAAAGGAAGGAATTGTAAATGGCTTTAATCAGTTCTCAAGTTTTGAAATACGAAATTACTTTGGAACATTGCATCCTCATAAAAATCTGGATGTTGTTTCTTTTAAAAACAAATTTGACAATGAAATCAAACAATACAATTGGAAATTCAATGAAGGTGTATTGACTTTAACAGAATTCGTTGTCGAAACAATTGTAGAAGACGATAAAATACTAATGACCGATTATTACATTCCTGGAGAAGAAAAAATTTTCTTGAAAAGACTTCAATAAATTATCTCTATGAAAAACACTCTAAACCTAAATCAACTCCTCAATCTAAGATTCCTCCTTATTCTAAACGACGCCTTCCTAAAATGGAACTACCCGTCTTTTATAACCGGAAAACTATCTGACTTCGCAGGGCTCTTTGCATTCGCTTATTTCTTCTTAGTCCTCTTTAAATTTAAACATAAAAAGGCAATCTTATTTACAATTGTGCTATCTTCACTTGGTGGAAATCACCCCTCTCCGAATCATTCATTACTGTCTTCAATAATACTTTTTACTTTGAGATCGATAGAGTTATTGATTACACAGACTTGATTGCCTTAATTGTTTTATTCTACTTTAACAACATAACTACAAAACGTTCAAAAAAAGTCTTCAGTGTCACTTTACAATATGCCATAGCCGCAATAAGTGTCATTGCCTTCTCGGCTACTTCCATGCCTCCACCACATTTACTCCCTCCTGGAGGAGATGTGGCGATTAATAAAACCTATAAAATAAAGAAATCCGAAAAGGACATTATAGCACTCTTGTCTGAGCTTGATTTTGAATACGATACGATATTGACCTTAAATAACTTTGGACATCGCGGTTTTTTCAACAAGAAATATGAGAACACAGGCTTTTATCAGTATGCAAGTCAGTCTTACTTTGTAGCAGATAGTTTCGACAGGAAAGACTTGATAGAAATGGATACCATTGGAATAGCAGATATCGACAGCTTGATCTTAAAAAATCGATATCAAAAAACAAAAGTTTTACGAAATGTGAAATTTGAAAAGCGGCCATTACTTAAATATGTCTTCTTTAGTATAAACGACAATTCTAAAGCAAATGGTAAACCAAGATCAGAAATTGAGATCCACAGTATTGTGTTCTCTGAAAAAGTACATGGACTTAATCGCTATAAAAAATTGAAAAAGTTAAGACGACTTTACAAACGCATCATACGTAAAAAGATAATAAGGGAAATCAAACGTTAATGATTAACTATATAACGACAAACCTAATAACGACTTCATATCTTGGGCCAAACCAGCAGCAGCTGCAGTAGAAGATTCAGCAAAAGCTTCCGAATCTCCACCCGAATAAATAATCCCTCTGGAACTATTCACCAACAGACCACAATCCTTATTCAAACCATACTCCGACAGCTTTCCCAAATCACCACCCTGTGCACCAACTCCTGGCACCAACAAAAAGTGATCTGGAGCAATCCGTCTGATGTCTTGCATTCGCTCCGGATGTGTAGCACCAACTACAAACATAAGGTTGTCCGGACTACCCCAAGTCATGGCCGTTCGCATCACCTTTTCATAAAGTGGCATCCCACTATCTTGCGCTGTCATTTGAAAGTCCTGACTTCCTTTATTCGAGGTCAAAGCCAATAAGATGACCCATTTATTTTCAAATTCTAAAAAAGGCGCTACCGAATCAATTCCCATATAGGGAGCAACCGTTACGGCATCAAAGTTTAAGGTTTCAAAAAAGGCTTTGGCATATAAAGATGAGGTATTGCCAATATCCCCACGTTTAGCATCCGCAATGGTAAAAATCTCATCGGGAATATAATCCAATGTTTTTTCAAGAGATTCCCAGCCTTTTGCACCAAGTGCTTCGTAAAAAGCAATGTTGGGCTTATAGGCTACGCAGTGATCCTTAGTAGCATCAATGATTTGTTTATTAAATTCGAAGATGGGATCTTCTGCAGCAAGGAGATGTTTGGGAATTCGGTTGATATCGGTGTCAAGACCTACACAAAGGTAGCTTCCTTTTTTGTTGATTTGCTCAACGAGAGAATTACGAGTCATGTTGTAATTGTATTGTTTAGACTTTAACCACAACGGCGTAACGAAAAGCGAGGAGTTACTCCATCGTTTACCTTTCGTTACGCCGTTGTTATTAAATTAATTTTAATTTTATCCAATAGTAATTCCGTTAACTGCCTCCACATTCCGTATTCCTGGCACCTTAGAACGAATGCTCTGTTCTATTCCAGCTCGCATCGTCATGGTCGACATATTGCAGTTTACACAGTTCCCCATCCACTTTACCTTCACGTCCATATCCTCCGTGATTTCAACCAACTCCACATTTCCGCCATCCACTTGAAGATGAGGACGTACATCATCTAATGCTCTTTCTACTTTCTGGATTAATTGT
>CAZDTI010000173.1:0-16944 GCA_964508085.1 uncultured Saprospiraceae bacterium
AGACGGGTTAACTGGTGCAATGATGGGCGCTAATGCAGGCGACTTAGAAGGATGCTTTGATTTGTCCAACCCAATCACGGTTACACGCACTGGTGTCGATGGTGGAGAAATTACAACAATGGATCCAACTGAAATTTGCGCAGGTGATGGTGTTGCTGATCCTATCGATGTTACATTAACTGGAGAAGAAGGTACCAACTCCGCTTGGGTCATTACTGATCAAGATTTAAACATCCTTGGATTACCTGCTGGACCTCCTTTTGATTTAGAAGGTGCGGGAACAGGTACTTGCTTAATTTGGCACATCAGTTTTGAAGACGGGTTAACTGGTGCAATGATGGGCGCTAATGCAGGCGACTTAGAAGGTTGCTTTAGTTTGTCTAATCCAATCACTGTTACTCGTACTGGTGTTGATGGTGGAGAAATCGCAACTGACGATCCTACTGAAATTTGTGCAGGTGACGGTATTGGCGATCCTATCAATGTTACATTGACTGGTGAAGAAGGAACTAACTCAGCTTGGGTCATTACTGATCAAGATTTAAACATTCTTGGTTTACCCGCTGGACCTCCTTTCGATTTAGAAGGCGCTGGTACAGGTACTTGCCTAATCTGGCACATCAGTTTTGAAGATGGTTTAACAGGAGCAATGATGGGCGCTAATGCAGGCGACTTAGAAGGATGCTTTAGTCTTTCTAACCCGATTACAGTGACCCGTACAGGAGTCAAAGGTGGTGAAATCGCAACTGACGATCCTACGGAAATTTGTGCAGGTGATGGTATCGGTGATCCAATCAATGTTACCTTAACTGGTGAAGAAGGAACGAACTCTGCTTGGGTCATTACGGACGAAGATTTAAATATTCTTGGCTTACCTGCTGGGCCTCCTTTTGATCTAGAAGGAGCAGGAACAGGTACTTGCTTAATCTGGCACATCAGTTTTGAAGATGGTTTAACTGGGGCGATGATGGGTGCGAACGCTGGTGACTTAGAAGGATGTTTTAGTCTTTCTAATCCGATTACAGTTACTCGTACGGGTGTCAATGGTGGAGAAATTACAACAATGGATCCTACCGAAATTTGCGCAGGTGATGGTATCGGTGATCCAATCAATGTTTCCCTTACAGGTGAAGAAGGAGCCAATTCTGCATGGGTTATTACCGATACTGATTTAAATATTCTTGGCTTACCTGCTGGGCCTCCTTTTGATCTAGAAGGAGCTGGTGCTGGTACTTGTTTAATCTGGCACATCAGCTTTGAAGATGGCTTAACTGGGGCGATGATGGGCGCAAACGCCGCCGACTTAGGAGGATGCTTTAGCTTGTCTAATCCTATTACTGTCGTTCGTTTTGAAGGAGCTGATTGTGCAAATATTTGTACAGCAAATGGAGGTATGATTTCTACGGATGATCCAACGGAAATTTGTGCAGGTAACGATAGTCCTGATCCAATCAATGTTACATTAACAGGAAATTCAGGAACCAACTCTGCATGGGTCATTACAGACGAAGACTTAAATATTCTTGCTTTACCTACTGGTCCTCCTTTCGATTTAGATGGTGCAGGTGCAGGTACTTGCTTAATCTGGCACATCAGTTTTGAAGATGGTTTAACAGGGGCAATGATGAATGCTAATGCAGCTGATCTAGATGGTTGTTTTGGTTTATCCAATCCAATTACCGTTATACGAAACGGAGTCAACGGTGGTGCAATTTCTACGGATGATCCTACGGAAATTTGTGCAGGTGATGGAATCCCTGATCCAATCAACGTGACCTTAACAGGTGAAGAAGGAATGAATTCTGCTTGGGTCATTTCTGACTTATCAGGTACTATTTTAGCTTTACCTACTGGTCCTCCTTTTGATTTAGAAGGAGAAGGTCCTGGTATTTGTGTCATCACTCATGTATCTTACGAAGATGGTCTAGAAGGCTTAGCAGTAGATAACAATATATTTGGTAGTCTATCCGGATGTTTTAGTTTATCTAATGATATTGCAGTAACTCGATTGACAGGCACCGATTGTTCTGATGGAGTGAATAGAGCCATAGGTGATGATGCGATTAGCATTTCAGCCGTTTATCCAGTACCTGCAACTTCTGAGATAAGCATCGTGGTTGAGAGTAAAGAAGAATTTGTAACTACTGTTCAAATTTTTGATCTAAGTGGAAAACCAATTATCCAAGATCAAAGACAAGTGGCAGAAGGAATAAATAAATTTGAATTTGATGTATCGAATCTTCCTGATGGAATGTTCTATATCGCAGTACCGAACTCAAAAGGTAAATTTACTACAAAGCGATTTGTAAAAATGCATAACTAATTAAATTTATCAATTGCTTTTAAGTGATTGATTGAATGTAAATTAGTTTGGACCCTGGGAGGTCTAGGGAGAGCAGGTCTTTTGATCTGTTCTCCTTTTTTATTTTAAACAAAAAACAAGTAGTCTATTTTAAAATATTCGACGATTTTCCAAAAACTAATTACCTTAAACTATTGTTATCTAATCATTCTTACTTTTGTAGTTAGCTTTCTTTCTTCATTTAATCCTTGTGGGATAAGGCCAATCCCAAAATTGTTTCTTTACTTTGTAGAAATTTTCGAAGTATTCATTTGCTTCATTTATAAAAACTGATTATGCACGACATTGAACCTCATTATAAATGGCGAGAACATTATGTAGCAAGCAAGGACGAACATTCGCCTTTCTTTGGTCGTGTTTATAATGAGTTCACTTTCACCAACAAAGTTTACAACTACTTTATTCATCCACAATGGGATCATTTTGGGTCAGAAACCCTATACATGAAAATTCTTTTTGTCAATTACGAGGAAAGATTTGCCATCTTTGAATTTATTGGGGAATGGAATGATTGTTTGACCAATGACATCATGTTTTTAAAAAGAAAAGTTGTAGACTTATTAGCACCTCATGGTATCAACAAATACATTCTTATTGGTGAAAATGTTTTAAACTTTCATGGATCTGATGATTGTTATTATGAGGAGTGGTATGAAGATATAGTAGAGGAAGGTGGCTGGCTTTGTATGCTTAACATGCACGAACATGTCATCGAAGAAATGAAAGAAACACGATTACAATTTTATATCAACTTTGGTCCTCGTTTTAACGACATCAACTGGAGAATACAAAAACCCAAAGGACTTATGAAACTAGTAGAAGCACTCATTCACAATGACGTCAAAAAACTAGCCTACTAAATCACCACAACACCAATCACAACAACATCAACTATGCACAAATCAGGTTTCGTTAATATCATAGGTCGTCCAAACGTTGGAAAATCCACTTTAATGAATGCCATGGTCGGCGAACGAATGTCTATCATCACCAACAAACCACAAACCACTCGACATCGCATCATCGGTATCCTTAGTGAAGAAAATTACCAAATCGTTTTTTCAGATACTCCAGGCATCATCCAAGATCCTTCCTACAAAATGCAGGAGGCAATGAACAACTTTGTCAAGTCTACTTTTGAAGATGCCGATCTCATGCTTTTTGTTACGGAAGTAAACGAAAAATACGATGATGACGATCCCATCATTAAAAGATTACAAAAGGTCAAAATTCCAATTTTCCTGCTCATCAATAAAGTAGACATTGCTACTCCAGAACAAATCGCTACTTTAATAGGCAAATGGAATAAATTAATTCCTTTTAAAGAAACGATTCCTCTTTCTGCATTGCAAAAACAAAATACAGACACCCTCTTAAAATTAATTTTGGACAACCTTCCTGAAGGTCCTGTCTACTATGACAAAGATCAATTAACAGATCGACCAGAACGCTTTTTCATCAGTGAAATTATCCGCGAAAAAATCCTTCAAATATACCATCAAGAAATCCCCTATTCTTGTGAAGTCAATATTGAATCTTTTAAAGAAACGACAACTAAAAGTGGTGCTCCATTAGTAAGAATTGCAGCTACCATTTTCGTTTCTAGAAAAACACAGAAATCAATCATCATTGGTAAAGGTGGCGTAGCTATTAAAAAACTAGGTACTCTTGCTCGTACTTCTATGGAAAAATGGTTGGAAAGCAAAGTCTTCCTTGAACTACACGTAAAGGTCAAAGACAACTGGCGTGATGATGAACGAATGCTTAAGCATTTTGGATATCAGTAGGTTTATTGGTGTTGTGCTTGCTGGTTGTTAGATTTCTAGTGGTTGGAATAATTAAATTTAAAATAACTGAATTTTGAATAGGCCTTCTTTCGTGAAGTACGTAATTTGGACATTCAAAATTCTTGCAGTCAATTATTTAAAATTATTAACCCTAACAATACTAAATATCGTACTTTCAATCTCTCTGTATTACGTTTTCTCTAATCATTGATTAAAAAAACTTAGACCATGAAAATATATCATAATACTCGATGTTCGAAAAGTAGAGATAGTTATAATTTGCTCACCGAAAAAGGGATTGATTTTGAAACAATTGAATACTTAAAAACACCTTTAAATAAAAAGGAAATCAAAGCATTATTAGTCAAACTAAACATGCCTGCAAAAGACCTCATCAGAAAAGGAGAGGCAGACTATAAAGAAAACTTCAAAGGAAGAGAACTATCCGAAACTCAATGGATCAATGCAATGGCCCAATTTCCCAAATTAATCGAACGACCAATTATTGTCAAAGGCAACAAAGCCGTCATCGGTCGACCAATCGAAAAAGTAATTGAACTATTGAAATAGTGTTTTGGTGTTAAAGTATTCATGTGTTCGTGTATTATAAAATTACTTCATACATAAATACTCGAACACACTAACACCAATAAAAACTTGCCCTTATTGAATTGTTTTCTTTTCTTTGCAAAAAATTAATAATCAGTTACTTAGCATATGGGAAACATTGTAGCGATCGTGGGACGGCCAAACGTGGGGAAATCAACACTTTACAATCGATTGGTTGGTGAAAGACAAGCCATTATTGATGATACGAGTGGAGTGACTCGAGATCGAAAATATGGGATGAGTGAATGGAATGGCAAAAAATTTACCGTGATTGATACAGGTGGATTTGTGCAAGGATCGGATGATATTTTTGAAGCAGCCATTCGCTCTCAAGTAAAAATCGCTATTGAAGAGGCCAATATATTGGTCTTTTTAGTAGATGTTACTACCGGTATCACCGATCTTGATGAAGAGGTTGCAAACATGCTGCGAAAAACAACTAAGAAAGTTGTCCTTGTGGTTAATAAGGTGGATAATCATAATCGAATGCTAGAAGCCAATGAATTTTGGAGCATGGGATTTGAAGATACTTTTTTTATATCCTCCCTGACTGGAAGTGGTACAGGAGATGTATTAGATACTGTAACAGAACATTTGGAAGACGAAATTCCTTTAGAACCGGATCTGCCGAAGTTCTCTATTTTGGGGCAACCCAATGTTGGAAAATCTTCCCTCGTCAATGCACTACTTGGCGAAGAAAGAAATATTGTCACGGACATCGCTGGCACCACTCGTGATTCTATTCATACCAAATATACCAAATTCGATAAAGAATTTTTGATCATCGATACCGCTGGAATGCGGAAGAAAGCCAAGGTGCATGAAAATCTAGAATTCTATTCTGTGATGCGCGCCATCAAAGCTATGGATGATGCGGATGTATGTATCCTAATGATCGATGCACAAACAGGAATGGAAGCCCAAGATATGAGTATTTTTAGCTTGGCGGTGAAAAGAAATAAAGGCATTGTCCTATTGGTCAACAAATGGGACTTGATGGATAAAGAAACCAATACAGCTAGAGATTATGAAGAGAAACTAAAAGCGAAAATTGCCCCTTTCAATGATATTCCAATCATTTTTGTTTCTGCTTTGGAAAAGCAAAGAATTTTTAAATCAATTGAAGCAGCTTTAGCGGTTCATGAAAATAGAAATCAAAAAATCAAAACCTCTGTCTTAA
The DNA here is from genome assembly GCA_964508085.1 of uncultured Saprospiraceae bacterium. Classification (GTDB taxonomy): domain Bacteria; phylum Bacteroidota; class Bacteroidia; order Chitinophagales; family Saprospiraceae; genus CALGLS01. The sequence continues at coordinate 5,939 of CAZDTI010000173.1, forward strand.
ATGAAATCTTAGGAGAAGCAATAGAACGATATCCTCCTCCAGCACATCGAGGGAGTTTTTTGAAAATAAAATACATTACTCAATTGCCGACCTATTACCCTGCTTTTGCTTTCTTTTGTAATAATCCAAAATACATCAAACCCAGCTATAAAAATTACTTAGAAAATCAATTACGCAAAAACTTTGACTTTACAGGTGTCCCTATCGGCATTTTCTTCCGCCAAAAATAAGGATGCTTTTAGCGGCCTTTTGCCCATTTTTCATAGGCGTTTAAAACGAAAATAATCATTCCCAAAAATTGATTTGATCATCTAATAATGGATGAACTAAAGTAAGTAAAACACAGTCCCTTTCAAATCATTGACAATCAATCAGCCAGACTTTATTCGGCATAAAAAATGCAGGATAATAAAGGATCATTCATTGTTTTATAACAGACATAGACTACAAATGAAATTTACAGAGACTTCTATCTCAGGCTTAATCGTTTTTGAACCCAAAGTTTGGGGAGACGACCGAGGTTACTTTTACGAAAGTTATAATGAAAAGGTGTTCAAAGAAGCAGGTATTACAGCCACCTTTGTTCAAGACAATCAATCTGCATCAGGCTATGGTGTCCTTCGAGGTTTACATTACCAAACGGGAACATTTGGGCAAGCCAAATTAGTTCGTGTTTTAAAGGGAGAAGTACTCGATGTTGTTGTAGATATTAGAGAAGGCTCTTCGACTTATGGCCAATCATATAGCATACTTTTGAGCGAAGCGAATAAAAAACAAATGTTTATTCCAAGAGGTTTTGCACACGGTTTTGTCGTGTTAAGCGAGCAAGCTGTCTTTTTTTATAAATGTGATAATTTTTATTCTAAAGAACATGAAGGAGGAATTTTATTCAATGATCCTCAATTAAACATTGACTGGCAAGTCGCTCCTGAAAAAATGATTCTTTCTGAAAAAGATAAAGTCAATCCTCTTTTTGGAGCACATCTTAAATACTCTGTAATCTAAATTTTTTAATTTTTTGGTCGAGGCTATTTTGAAAATTGACGAAACCAAAAGTCGGGAACAACAACTAGAATGGCTATGGCCGAGCTAAGTAATTTTAAATAAATAATCATGGCAAAAATTCTCGTAACAGGCTCTAATGGACAGGTCGGATCTGAATTACAAAAACTAGTGACCAACTACCCTTCCTTTAATTTTACGTTTGTAGATGTTGCCGATTTAGACATCACCGACGATGCGGCCGTACAAACTTTCTTTCGAGAAAATGCTTTCGATTATTGTATCAATTGTGCTGCCTTTACGGCCGTAGATAAAGCTGAAGAAGCCCAAAAAATAGCTTTCCAAGTTAATGTAGAAGGTCCTAAAAATTTGGCGCAAGCTGCCCTTTTACACCAATGTCAACTCATCCAACTATCCACTGACTACGTATATCACAATCAACAAAACACACCATTTAAAGAATCAGATCCAACCAGTCCTAAAAGCGTTTACGCCAGTACCAAATTAGAAGGAGATGAAATCACTCAGAAGATTCTGCCAACAGCTATGATTCTTAGAACCTCTTGGGTTTATTCGACCTTTGGACATAATTTTGTCAAAACAATGATCCGTTTAGGAAAAGAACGAGATAACTTAACAGTCGTTTTTGATCAAATTGGAACACCTACCTATGCCTACGATTTGGCGAAAGCCATCCTCACTATCATCGATAAAGTACAAACAGGAAGCGTTCCAAGTACCCAACTTTCTGGTATTTTTCATTACAGCAATGAAGGAGTCACTAGCTGGTATGATTTCGCGACAGCAATTTTTAAACTAGAAAATATTTCCTGTAAAGTAAGCCCGATCGAGAGTAAAGACTACCCTACTCCAGCTGCTCGTCCACCATTCAGTTTGTTAAATAAAGGCAAAATCAAAGCTACTTTTGGTATTGAAATTCCTCATTGGGAAACAAGTCTTAAGGCTTGTTTAAATGCTTTAAAAACAAATGATTAAAGGGCAAAAAAGCATATAGAGCAACCTATCTTCTATAATTTTCTTTGTTATAGCCATTGCTGATTGGAGTAATTCTGATCCAAGCCAAGCATTTTTGTTAATTTTCAAACATTCTTCTTAACTTATCGTACACATAAGACAAACTAAAGCTCTACTTTTTGCGTTTTATGATAAGGTTGTTGGCGTCAACAAAGTTTCCAATTGTAAAGCGATCAAGTAGCCATTCCGAATTATATTTTCTATTTTGTTGAGATAATAGAAACTGCCCAAACAAACAAAAAATATTTTTAACCATGATTAAAAGTCAGTATCTATGACTACTATTCTACGATCCATCATTTTTATATCCATATTGATGCTTACCTATATTCAGGTAGCTTTAGCCTCTCATAATCGAGCTGGAGAAATTACTTATCGTCAGCTAGCCAGTCCAAATTTCACCATTGAAGCGACTGTCACCACCTATACCAAAGCCAGTAGTGAGACTGCCGACCGGGACAGTATTGACATCATCTGGGGGGACGGATCGATTACTAAGGTCATTCGTAATAATGGCCCAATGGAAAATGGAGTAGGTCTAGGAGAATTATTACCTAATGATACCCGATACAATACCTATGTTGCTATTCATACCTATCCAGGAGCAGGACATTATACCATTGGTTTTACCGATCCAAATCGGAATGCAGATATTTGTAATTTAAATGGAGCGACTCCTGACAATATTCCCTTTTACATTTCGACAACGGTCACCTTATTTCCGAACACTTTTCAAGGTTTAAATAGTTCTCCAATTTTATTACAAGCGCCTATTGATATTGGATGTGTTGGTCAGCCTTTTATCCACAATCCCAATGCTTTTGATCCAGATGGTGATAGCCTTGCTTATCGATTAATTGTGCCATTGCAAGATGATGATGATGATGTTCCACTTTATATTTTCCCAGAAAATATTGTTCCCGGCCCCAATAATAATTTCTTTTTTAATCAAAAAACAGGAGATCTAGATTGGGTAACTCCTCAGAGACCTTGTGAATATAATATAGCCATGTATATCATTGAATATCGGAATGGTACCCCTATTGATACCTTGATTCGGGATATGCAAATATTGATAAAAGAGTGTGATAATATTCCTCCAGAAATTGAAACGATTGATGAAATCTGTGTAGTTGCAGGAGAAACCATAGAATTTGATGTGACCGCTACTGCTCCTATTGAGGATACCAATCAAAAAGTAAATTTAACGGCAACGGGTGGTCCATTTCAAGTAAGCGATCCTGCAACCTTTCAACAAACCCCTTTTTTCCAAGAACAACCTTTGGTTCGAACTTTTAGATGGGAAACTCAATGTGAACATATTTCGGATCAATTTTACACTGTTATCTTTAGAGCCGCAGATGATTTTCCAATTTCTATTGAACCCAGTACTGGAGATACTTCTTCTCTCTCTACTTTGAAAAGGGTCCGTATAAAAGTCGTCGGTCCTCCTCCTGAAGATGTGACTGCTGTAGCAGAAAGTGGACAAGTAGAAGTCACTTGGGAAAATCCGTATAGTTGTGAAAATGCAGATAATGAATATTTCAGAGGCTTTACTCTATGGCGAAGACTCAGCTCTAATAACTTCCCTGTCGATACTTGTGAAACTGGTCTCGAAGGAAAAGGATATACAAAAATTACACCTGCTCCCATTCAAGACATTGTCAGTGATCGATATTATTATTTAGACTTGGAGGTCGAACGTGGTCGTACTTATTGTTATCGGATTTTAGGAAATTTTGCAAAAGTCACCGCCAGTGGTTTTACCTTCAATAGAGTGGAAAGTATTCCATCGCAAGAAGTCTGTGTTCAATTGAGTCGAGACATTCCTCTGATCACCAACGTAAGTGTTTTAGAAACGGATGCCACTGATGGCAAAATAAAAATTGCTTGGTCCAAACCCGTTGCAGAAGATTTAGACACCCTATTAAATCCGGGGCCATACATTTATGAGCTTTGGAGAGCTTCGGGTATCAATGGTTCTGATTTTCAAATAGTTCCAGGGGCTACCTTTACCAGTCCAACTTTCTTTGGTGCCAACGATACCATGTTTATTGATGAAACGGGACTCAATACCCTAGGCTCAGCCTATAGCTATCAAGTGGCTTTTTATACCAGTGATATTCCAGAAGCATTAGGGTTCACACCGCCTGCTTCTTCAATTTTTCTCAATGTCGGTTCTACAGATGAAACCAATATTTTGACTTGGGATGAAAACGTACCTTGGAGTAATTTCACTTATAGAATTTTCCGATTGATCGGAAATGATTTTGTCTTTATCGATAGTACCATGGAATCACAGTATATGGATACTGACTTATTCAACGGAGTAGAATATTGTTATAAAATTGAAACGGTTGGTTCCTACGGAATTGAAGGAGTACTTGATCCACTCTTCAATTTTTCTCAAGAAAATTGTGGCACTCCTTTAGATACCATTCCACCCTGTCCTCCAATATTGACGGTCAATAATATTTGCGATGAAGTCGGTGATCGAACGCCAGAAGAAGCTTTTATCAATAATCTAAACTGGACCAATCCTAATTTGATCTGTGTAGAAACCGATGATGTAGTGGCTTACAATGTGTACTACACTCCCATTGATGGTGGAAATTTTGAGATTATCGCTTCCTTTGATTTATCAACGGATACCCTTTTTGAACACAAACCTGATATCGGAATCGCAGGTTGTTATGCCATCACTGCCTTAGACACTTTCAATAATGAAAGTGCTTTTAGCAATATCATTTGCGTAGATAATTGTCCAGAATATACTTTACCGAATGCTTTTACACCGAATGGTGATGGTCAAAATGAACTATTCATTCCCTATCCTTATCGATTCATTGATCGGATCGACATCCAAGTGTTTAATCGTTGGGGTAATCTAGTCTTCCAAACCACCAATCCAGATATCCAATGGGATGGAAAAAACCAAGCGGGTAAAGATCTCGCCGATGGTGTCTATTTTTATTCCTGCCGGGTTTTCGAAAATCGAGTAGAAGGCATCCGCCAAAGACCTGAAATATTAAGTGGCTACATTGAATTGATTCGATAAGATTCGTCAGTAAATAGAATTTCAGCCTTTATAAACCAAAATACAGGAGGCCCGCGATCGTAACGACTGCGGGCCTCTTGTTTTCTATATTCCATCTCTTAGTCTCAAACTTTTTTCCTGTAATTTTGTTCTAATACTCGAAATTAATGGGCTTTATGATTTCATTTGGTTTAAGTGTTCATTCGCTTACTCTTTCAAAATTTGCTTTTACAACCAAATAAATTTGATTGGCCAATCATTAAGATATTTAAATTATAAAATACAATATCAGGAGACAAGACCTGTTTGTACTATCAAAAAAATTCAAATAACTCACATGTTTACAGGAATCATCGAAACCATCGGCCAAGTCACCAAAATTCAAAGAGAAGGCAGCAATATACATTTCACCATACAATCCGAACTCTCCAAAGAATTTAAAATTGACCAAAGTGTCAGCCATAATGGCGTCTGTTTGACGGTCGTCGAAATAGAAAACGATACCTATACCGTCACTGCAATTGACGAAACCTTAATTAAATCCAATCTTAGTCATTTAAAAATCGGTAGCCCAGTCAACCTAGAAAGAGCCATGCCCAATCATGCACGCTTGGATGGACACATGGTACAAGGACACGTAGACTTCACCGGCACTTGTGTAGATATCAAATCAGCAGACGGTAGTTGGTATTTTACATTTGAATATCCATTGAGCAAAGACCATATCGTAGTCGACAAAGGTTCGATTTGTATCAATGGCACTAGCTTAACAGTTTGTGATCCCGTGGACAATCGGTTCTCCGTAGCGATCATTCCCTACACTTTTGAACACACCACCTTCGGTCATCTAAAAGTAGGCGATTCCATCAATCTAGAATTCGACATCATCGGAAAATATATTGCGAAGTATATCCAGGCTTATTTACCGGCGATTAAGAATCAGGTTTAGTTACTGGTTATTGGTTGTTCGTATTTAGTACGGTGTCAGATATATTTTTAGTAATTATCAAATCGATCACGGCTTGGACGACTTGGATTTCCGTTTTACACAGTAGAGGGAAAACCAGCGCGATTCGAGTAATCTGTTTAATCTGCGTTCCATCTATATAAAACACTAATTATTTACTTGACAAAATTTTAGTTTTTAGTTGGGTTGTTTTTTATTAGAAAAGCCTTTATCTGAAATCGAACACAGATTTGGAGGATCACTCAGATTGCGCTGATTTTCCCGCAATCAAAGATCGAGAAAACTAACACCAAAACCTATTCCAAAACCAACTTCCCTGAATCCAACACTACCCCATCCTCAACAAAAGCATAAAAATATATCCCCGCTCCCAAGTCACGAATATCAATTTCCGCTAAGGAAGCATCCATTTGATAAGCTTTCATCACTTGTCCCAATGCATTATACAAATACCAAGTCCCCGAAAAAGAGTTGTCTTCTTCTATTTTCAAATAAACCAGATCCATCGCAGGATTCGGAAAAACCGACAAGGTAGAACTTTTCACCCTTTCGGTAAAAGCCGTCAAAGACAAATCCAAAGTTTGACAAAAAGTATGGCTCCCATATTCATTGCTCACCGTCAGACAAACTTCATAAGTCCCATAATCCAAAAAAGTATGAGACGGATTCACCTCCTCACTCATCTCTCCATCTCCAAAATCCCAATGCCAAGACGTCGGTTCATAATAAGACAAATCATTAAAATAAAAACTCAAGGCTTCCAATGTATCCAAGTCATATCGATACTTCGCTTGTGGAAAATTATTAATGCCTAGTGTATCACAAGGACTACCATCAATAGGGCCAAGGCGATAGTTAGGGAAGTTAGGAAGCGAAAATCTGTTATAAGTTGGTAACTTTACACTATGCTGTGCAACCTCACAAGCGGATCCTCCTCGATCCGGATAATTAATCACATGAAGAGAACGAACGCCATTGGTTGTATTGAGATAAATCCGACCATCAGGTGCTAATTGTGCTAAAAAGAAGCGGGTAACTAAATTAATCGTATCGCCATCATCCAAAGGAATAGATTCTTTATAACCATCGTTTAAAGCAACAAGATCAATCGTAGCCAAAATATCTTCAGCAATCAAATCAAGTTGATAAATCTTTTTATTGGTAGAAAAATATAAATAACGAGAATTGGGCGAAATGGCCACTCCAGCTGAAGCATCACCATTATTAAAAAAATGACGTCGCTGATGACTAAAGAGTCCCGTACATCGATCAAAATCAAAAATAGTTAAATGATCTGAAACCGATGGTCCACCAACTAAAGCAACAATCGCATATTTTGTTCCATCAGGTGAAAACACAGCTTGTCCTAATCCAGCTAAAATCGTATCCTCCAAAATTTGTGGCTCTAATGCTATGACACCTTCATCAGTCAGTAAATGTCGATATACCAAATTGGATTGCCGTTGAGGTGTCATCAACCACCAATCTTGTCCATTGGCATGTCGAGTAGCAGTGATACCTCCATAAAAAAGCGTATCATTAATCATCATCGTATTTTTTTCAATGACTTTCCCTAATCCTCCGTTATAAGCTAAATCTACTAAAGAAAACCTAAATGGACCTCCCCCTATAGTAAAATCCATTGAGCCTTCTAAAGGTACATACATCATTCCTTCATGAAATACATAATATTGACCAAGATGATTGGGAAAAGGAAGGATTAATGCACCTTGTGGTAATACTAGTCCACTAGTATTACCAAGATGATTACCCAAGTTTAAACTATCTCCATTTTCCATTTGTTCATATTCTGCGTTCATTGTCTTTATACCATTAGTATAAAATAACAAGGCTCCATCTTCATTACTGATACTGGCATTCGTAACATCCATCGTTATATTTCCATCTACTCCAAAATAAAATACTTGGTTATCATTGAAATTCATCGTACTTCCTCGATAAAGTTCATATGAGTCAAAGTTATAACCAAAAATCCAATTATAGTCGCCTTTGTCTTGGGCAATCATAAATGTTACCGAAACAAAAATTATAAGAGATGTTAAATATGTTCTCATTGTTATTTCTTTATTAAAAGGAAACTATAGTCTTCTTATAATAACAAAATTTACACGAAAAATAAATCATTATTAAAATTTTAATTGTGCCAACAAAAAAATGGGCGCTCTCTAAGAGAACGCCCATCCGTTTTATTCCAATTTAGTACGACTTAGCCACTAGTCCAATTCTTCCACCTCTTCCAATTCTTCTCTTCGAGCATTAGATGCATCGTAAGCCTCTTTACTAGTCACAAACATGTTGTTAAATTCAGCCATACCCGTACCTGCTGGTATTTTCTTACCAACAATTACGTTTTCTTTCAATCCTGCTAAGTAATCAATCTTCGCACCGATGGCAGCTTGACTCAATACTTTTGTCGTTTCCTGGAAGGACGCAGCTGAGATCCAACTGTATACACCCAAGGACGATTTGGTAATCCCTTGTAGCAATGGACTTGAAGTAGCAGCTACCGCATCACGGTATTCTACTATTTTCATATCATTACGTTTCAAGTAAGAGTTTTCTTCTCGAAGTTGACGCAAAGTCACTAACTGACCTGGTTTCAATTTCTGAGAATCATTTGATTCTACGACAAACTTCTTGTCAAAGATCCAATCATTCTGCTCTAAGAAATCGTACTTTTCAACTGCTTCGCCTTCTAAGAATATCGTATCACCTGGATCTTCAATCTGAACTCTACGCATCATCTGACGAACGATCACTTCGATGTGTTTGTCATTAATGGTAATACCCTGAGAACGATATACTTCTTGTACTCCATTCACTAGATAGTATTGAACTGCGAAAGGTCCTTTGATATTCAAGATGTCTCTTGGAGCAATAGAACCATCCGATAAGGACATTCCCGCTCTTACGAAGTCACCCTCTTGTACCAAGATATGTTTAGACAAGCCAATCAAATATTTGTGCTTCTGATTGGTCTTTTCGTCTTCAACAAATACTTCTCGATTACCACGTTTGATTTTACCAAAAGATACTACTCCATCAATCGCTGCAGTTACAGCAGGGTTAGAAGGATTACGAGCTTCAAACAATTCAGTTACCCGTGGAAGACCACCCGTGATATCCTGGATCTTACCCAGTTTTCTAGGAATCTTAACGATTTTCTGACCCGTCTTGATCGTTGCACCATCCTCGATAGAGATGTATGATCCTACTGGTAAGTTATAGCTCTTTAATTCTTCTCCGTCAGGGCTTAATACCTTAATGGTTGGAATCATACGCTTATTCTTACTTTCGACAATAACTTTCTCTGCGAAACCTGTTTGATCATCTCTTTCAATTCGGAAAGTCTGTCCTTCAATAATTTCTTCGAACTGAACAATTCCTGCAAATTCAGAAACAATCACCGCATTAAATGGATCCCATTCACAAATTTTATCGTCTCGCTTAATGTCATTTCCTTCTGTTATAAATAAGGTTGCACCGTAAGGAATATGATGAGTCGCATAAATCTTACTTGATTTTGGATCAACGATTCGAACCTCACCTGCACGAGATAATACAACAGTAATATCTTTACCACTATCATCCTGAGAAGTTGTTGATCGGATACCATCAAATTCGATTTTACCATCAAATTTAGAGGACAATTCTGATTCTTGCTTAGATACACTTGCGATACCACCTACGTGGAATGTACGTAATGTCAACTGTGTACCCGGCTCACCAATGGATTGAGCTGCAATAATTCCAACAGCATCTCCTCTTTCAGCGATTCGACCTGTTGCCAAGTTTTTACCGTAACACTTGTTACAAACTCCTCGTTTTGATTCACAAGTCAGAACAGAACGGATCGTGACCATTTCAATTCCAATGTCTTCGATATTTCGAGCAATTTTTGAAGTGATATATTCACCAGCAGGTAAAATCAATTCATCCGAAACAGGATGTACTACATCATGTAAAGTATATCGACCTTGGATTCGATCCGCTAAATTTTGAATTACTTTTTCATTGTCCTTTAAGGCAGTAGTTTCAATACCTCTTAAAGTATGACAATCTTCTTCGATGATGACAACATCCTGAGAAACATCCACTAGACGACGAGTCAAGTAACCCGCATCCGCTGTTTTCAAGGCTGTATCTGCCAGACCTTTTCTCGCACCGTGAGTAGAGATAAAGTATTCCAAAACAGAAAGTCCATCTAGGAAGTTAGAAAGGATTGGGTTTTCAATGATCGCCCCACCTGTATCACCAGATTTTCTTGGTTTTGCCATCAGTCCCCGTAATCCACACAGCTGCTTAATTTGCTGCTTAGATCCACGTGCTCCAGAATCCAACATCATATATACCGAGTTGAATCCTTGCTTGTGCTCCGCTAATTCGGTCATCAAGTTATCGGTAATTCGATTATCGGCAAAAGTCCACTTATCAATGATTTGATTGTAACGCTCATTATTGGTGATCAATCCCATATTGTAGTTTTCCCACACCTCATCAACTTCATCCTGTGCTTCTACAAGTGTATTGGCTTTCACAGTTGGTGTGATCAAATCTCCAAGGTTAAACGACAAACCTCCTTTGAATGACCAATAGAATCCCATGGTCTTAATTTTATCAAGGAATTCAGCAGTTACTGAAAAGTCCGTTCGCTCAATGATGTCCATGATGACCTTTTTAAGGTTTTTCTTAGTCATCAAGACATTAATAAAAGGAATATTAATCGGTACCGCTTGGTTGAAAATAACTCGTCCAACAGTTGATTCTACAATTTTAGTTTCTAATTCTCCTTCATCATTCTCTTTCTCGACTCGGACTTTGATCGCTGCGTGAAGATCAATCATGTCTTCATTGTAAGCAATCAGTACTTCTTCAGGAGAATAAAAACGCATGCCTTCCCCTCTTACTTTTACGTCTTTGGTTCCTTTTCTTTCTTTTGTCAAG
>CAZDTI010000174.1:0-16913 GCA_964508085.1 uncultured Saprospiraceae bacterium
AAAACATAGTGTTATAATTACGATTACTAGATTACTCCCATTATGTATAACTATCCGCTAAGATTCTCTTATGCCTTTACCTTCCTAATATTCAATCTTTTCCTACCAGTTTTACACAGCCAAGCAAATCAAAAAGTAAATTTTACAATTATAAACAACACCGATGGTTTGCCAAATAACAATGTCAATGACATTGTTAAAGACAATCTTGGATTCATTTGGATGGCTACTAATGATGGTCTCTGTCGTTATGAATCTTCAAATCATGTGAAGATTTACCAAGAAAATGATCCGCTTATCCCCACCGGTTTACAGAGTAGTAATATTCGTTCTCTTTTTGCAGATAGCAAGAATAACCTTTGGATCGGAACGACACTAGGAGGGCTTACCTGTTATCATCAACCAACGAATACCTGGATAACTTACCGCCACGATTCAGAAGATCCAAACAGCATCAGTAGTGATGAAATTCTAACCATCATGGAAGACCGTAATGGTCGAATTTGGATTGGTACTGAAAATGGACTCAATGTTTTCCATTCGGAATCAGGCACTTTTACTTCTTTTTTACCAGCAGCGAACAAAGCAAATTCATTACAGGAAAAGGCCATACTATCCATCATGGAAGATGATAAAGGATTCTTATGGGTAGGTACATGGTCCGGCGGTCTCTACCTTACCTTGCCTGCTGTGGATGGTAAGATTGAAGAAACTTTATTTCGAAAATTCCAACCCTTTGAAGACAGGCAAGCAAGTAGCCTTTGGAAAATCTATCAAGATAGTGACAACAGATATTGGCTGGGTACTCAAGGAGGAGGATTGTTGAACATGACTTTACCAAAAGACATTAACAATTCGCGCACAAACCAAAATTGGAAACCTTCTTTCCAACCAATAGTTCTTCACTCTATAGATAAAACTAAACTTTATGGTGGAATAATCACTGATATCCTTCAGGATAAAGAAGGACATTTATGGGTTTCCACACTTAATGGTTTAAGGGTGGTCCAAGCTCAAGATTTGGATATAAACCAGCCCAAAAGCAACGATGGCTTTCTTCATTTCGCCTGCAATCGATACAGCTACATCCCAGACGACCCTAAATCCATTTCTCATAATAATATAAGCAATATTTATGAAGATGATCAGGGCATCATTTGGCTAGCGACCAAGAGTGGTATTAGCCAGTACAATTGGTACATCAATCAGTTTGAAATACATGAACTTTTAAAACACGTTTCCAATACGAGTGAAATTCAGAACTATTACATTGATGAAAAAGGGGTGGTATGGATTACAACGAATGAAAAGGGTTTAATGCAATACGATGCAAACACCAAAGTAATCAGTGAATTTGAACATAACAATCTACTGACAGACCTTAATGTAACTGCAGTTCATAGTCCGGATGGACTACAGTTATGTATTGGGAATAATCGGGGAATATCCTTACTCAACATGAAAACAAAGGAAGTTACCAATTTTCCCACTCCAGAATGGCTTAAAACGCAACATCAAAATTTCAGTATTACTACGCTCCTTTATGACAGTCAAAATAGGATTTGGCTAGGCACGCCGAATGGTTTAATCTTAGTGAATGGTACAAACGGAGAATACACTTATTATAAGCATGACAGTACGATCCCCCACTCTATTTGTGACAACTCCATCAATCATATCATGGAAGATCATAGTGGAAACATATGGATTGCAACTTACAATGGCCTCAGTCGCTTAGACCACAGGACTACACTAAACAAAATGGTTTTTGAATCCTTCAAACATGATACGAAAAATCCTGAACATAGTATTCCATCTAACCGATTGACTTCTATAGTAGAGATAGAAGACCGATTATATATTGGGAGCATCAATGGTTTATGTAGTTACGATCCGACGACCCAGCAATTTGTCGATCTTAGCAAAAACAAGAATAAGTACTCCTTTCAAAGTATGGAGAAAACGAAAGGTGGGGACATCTGGGCGAGTACAACCGGAGGAATTGTTTTCTATGATTTGGACAAAGCCACTTTCAATCGATTTGAAAAAGCAGATGGGTTGGGAGATATTACCTTTGAAATAGGATCAAGTGGACAGGACGAAGAAGGAAATTTCTACTTTGGAAGCCGAAGTGGAATTACTCGTTTTAACCCAGATAAACTGATTAAGAATAGAGCCTTTCCTCCCGTACATATTACGGAGATCAAAACCATGAGTCCTAATAATGTAAAACAGGTGAGTGGTATTTTTAAAGAAAAATTAATTTTAAATCACAACGATTATTATCTATCTCTTGATTTTGCTGGACTTAACTATAACCGATCTGAAAAAAACAGATTTGCTTATCAATTAATTGGTTTTGACAAAGAGTGGGTTTATGAAAACCGCAATCTTTCTGCAGTATATACAAACCTTGATGCTGGGGAATATAAATTCCATGTAAAAGCGGCCAACAATGATGGCCTCTGGAATGCGGTTGGACAAACTTTATACATTACCGTGAGGCCAGCTTTTTGGGAAACTGGCTGGTTCATTGGGGGCTGTGTATTCCTGTTGGGGGCTTTTATTTTCGGTTCTTTTCGAATCTACACTAAGAATGTACGATCAAGAAACAATGAATTACAAGGCTATAACAAAAAACTCAACAATGAAATTACAGAACGTAAGAAAGTAGAAGCTGCGCTTCATGAACGCGACCAGCACATGGAGAAACTCGTTAAGCAACGAACAGAACAACTGGAAGTAAAAAACAATGAAGTAAAAGAATTGTTAGACAAAATAACCGTTCGGAACGAAGAATTAGAAAGTATTGTAGCACAGCGAACAGAAAGCCTTCGGAACTCAAATGACGAGCTTACCCGTTCGAATAACGACTTGGAACAATTCGCCTATATTGCTTCCCATGATTTGCAGGAACCTTTACGTACCATTGGGAGCTTTATTGGCTTACTGGGTAGAAACTATAAGGAGCAACTTCCAGAAGAAGCCCAACAATATATTGGTTTTGCGAGTGATGGTGTGCTTCGAATGTCAAATCTCATTAAAAGCTTGCTGACTTATTCTAAGGTGGGTCGAGAAGGAATTGAGTTTTCAACAACCAACCTCAACATACTTTTAAGTCACAAACTCGTAGATCTTTCCAAAAAAATAGAGGAGCGAAATGTTGTTATTGAGATGGACTGCCTTCCTGAAATTCATTGTGAAGGTAATCAATTAGGGATGGTATTTTACAACTTAGTAAACAATGCTATAAAATTCAACAATAGCACTACGCCAATTATAAAAATCAAGCAGCACAATGATGCTCCTGAAGGCTTTTGGAAATTTTCGGTACAGGATAACGGGATAGGAATTGACGAAAAGTATCAGGAAAAGATTTTTGAAATTTTCAGTCGTTTACATGGGAGAGAATATGAGGGTACTGGAATTGGCTTAGCACTTTGCCAGAAAATTGTCTTTGCACATGGCGGACAAATCTGGCTGGAGTCAATAAAAGAGGAAGGCTCTACCTTCTTCCTAACGGTTTCTAAGCAAAGAAAAACGCAGGTAGAGGAAGAGGACAAAGGGAAAAACCTGTTGGAAGAAATGTATAATTAAGGGGATTTAAGGAATTTAGCCCCTTTATTAAGAAGGAATGAAGAAGCTGTTTATCCGCTCTAATAGAGCAGTTAAATACCTTTTACTGCTGTTGAAAGTATTAATTCTAAATTGCAATAACCAGAGGTATCGTAATTGTCTATTAAGGTATAGTAATTGTCTATTATTATTCTTGAGCTAATAAAGCTTAACATTCAAGCTTTCCTTTATGAAATTGTATTTCTTGAAAAATCTAAGCAACTGCCTGTTGTTTTTGGCAATAATGGCTTGCCTGCCGGTGCTCCATGGTCAAGCCTATCAGAAAATAAACTTTACTTCTGTCAATAATATTGACGGCCTTCCTAATAATAAAATCAATGCTATTGTAAAGGACAAATTTGGTTTCATTTGGATTGCAACCAATGATGGGCTTTGCCGCTATGAATCTTCTGGCAATGTAAAGATATACGGAGGGAAAGACCCTGCGATTCCTACCGGCATACAAAATAGCAATATCCGCTCACTCTGCGTAGATCGCCATGACAATCTATGGGTTGGAACCATTCTCGGTGGGCTTTCCCGATATCATATTCCAAGTGACACCTGGACTACTTTCCAGCATTCTCCTACAGATAACAATAGCATAAGTAATGATGAGGTCCTAAGTATCTTGGAGGATCAGAAAGGGCAGATATGGGTCGGTACAGAGTTTGGCTTGAATCTTTTTCATCAAGAATCAAGAACCTTCACTTCTTTTTTACCAACAGATGGAGAGCCAAATACGCTTCACGCAAGAGCCGTTTTGAGTATCATGGAAGACGACAAAGGCTTCATCTGGGTAGGTACTTGGGCCGGAGGTTTTTATCTCATGCTCCCTTCTGCGGATGGACTTATAGCGAATACAACCTTTAGAAAATTTCAACCATCAAGCGAACAACGTGCACAAAACATCTGGACATTACATCAAGATCAGGAAAAGCGATATTGGGTAGGGACGCATGGAGCAGGACTCTATCTCATGGACGTCCCAACAAAATTCAACAATGATTTTACAAAGCAAGAATGGAAACCTACCTTTTACCAAGTCAACTACGAGGTAAACAATAAATCTTCTATTTCTAGTGACCGAATTAAAGACATATTCCACGACAAAACTGGGAGCTTATGGGTAGGAACAGTCGGTGGATTAAGTGTTGCCAGTCGAGAAAATTTGAATACTGCATTGGCAGAAAAAAAAGAGAACACAACATTAAAAATCTCTTTTAACCAATATACCAATCAGATGAACAATCCTAGTTCTCTAATCCACAATAATATCAATAAAATATATAAAGACGATCAAGGTATCATTTGGTTTTCGACTTATAGCGGCATTAGTAAATACAGTTGGTATACTAACCAATTTGGTATTCATGACTTTTTCTCTGGTAATCTCCCAAATATTATTAACACCCACAATGTTTACGTAGGAAGCGAAGGGACAATTTGGGTAGGGTCTAAAGAAAAGGGGTTACTACAATATGATCCCAAAACAAAAACAATAAAGGAATTTAAGTACAATCACTTATTATTAAATTCTTTTGTAAGTACAATGCATAGTCCAGACAAAAATACATTATATCTCGGCACTAAAGAGGGGATTTCTGTTTTGAATACAGAAACTTTTAAGGTCATCAATTATCCAGTACCTGACAAGATCAAAATCCAAAATCCTAACCTTGTTTTCAACAAACTATTTTTAGATAGCAAAGACAGAATTTGGGCGGGGGCAGAAAGTGGGCTGTATATTCTTGACAAAAAGTCTGGCGAATATTATAGCTTCAAACATAAAACCAATGATCCAAAATCTATTAGTGACAACGCCATTAACAGTATAATAGAAGATAAAAGTGGTAATATTTGGATTGCTACTTATAATGGCCTAAATCTTATTGAGAAAAGCGAAAATATTAGTGACATTACATTCAAAACTTTCAAACATGATCCGAAGAATCCAACCAATAGCCTTTCTTCTAATCGTCTGATCTGTATAAAAGAGATAAATGGCATCTTGTATTTCGGTACTGTTAGTGGCTTGTGTTCCTATGACTTGAAAAATGGAACCTTCCACGACCTTAGTAAAGGTAAAAGCAAATATTGTTTTCAAAGTTTAGAAGTAACAAGACAAGGAAATCTTTGGGGTAGCACCACTGACGGGATTGTCTTCTACGATGTCGCCAACAACATTTTTAACAAATTCGAAAAAGCAGATGGAATCCGCGATATGACTTTTAGGCTTGGAGCAAGTAGCCAAGATCAAGCAGGAAATTTTTACTTTGGTAGCTACCAAGGTATCACCTATTTTCACCCTGACAAGATCCGCAAAAATGAGAAGGTTCCTCCCGTGCACATTACCGGAATTAAAACGATGAGTCCAACGGGAGTAAGCAAAACCAATACGCTCTTTCAAGATGAAATAGTTTTAAATCACGACGACTACTATCTGTCTATTGACTTTGCTGGATTAAACCACAACCGACCAGAAAAAAATCAATATGCTTACCAACTTGTTGGATTTGACAAAGACTGGGTTTACAACAACGATAATCAATCGGCTGTTTATACCAACTTAGAAGCTGGAGACTATCAGTTCCATGTAAAGGCAGCAAATAACGATGGTTTATGGAATCAGGTGGGCAAGACTTTACACATTACTATAAAACCGGCATTCTGGGAAACAGGCTGGTTTATTGGTGGTTGCATATTCATTTTGGGTGGAATTTTATTCACCATTTTTCAGTTCTACACTCGGAATATTCGATTCAGAAATCAACAACTACAGCTCTTTAATGAAAACCTTAATAAACAAATTACCGAACGGAAAAAGGCGGAACCTGCGCTCCAAGAAAGAGAGCAGGAGTTGGTACGTTCCAACAAAGATTTAGAGCAGTTTGCCTACATTGCTTCTCACGACCTTCAAGAACCTTTGCGTACCGTCAGTAGTTTCATTGGCTTGCTGGGTAGAAACCACAAAGATAGCTTACCTAAAGAGGCCTTACTCTATATCGATTTTGCTACAAGCGGAGTAGAGCGGATGTCTAATCTTATTAAAAGTTTATTGACTTATTCTAAAGTGGGGCGACAAGGAATAAACATCTCTCGAGTCAATTTCAATGAAGTTTTGATTTCTAAGTTGATGGATTTGGGTAAAAAGATAGAAGAACGAAAAGTAGTCATAGAGATGGATGACCTTCCCGAAATCGATTGTGAGTCGAATCAGTTGGGGATGGTTTTTTATAATCTTATTAACAACGCCATTAAATTTAACAAAAGTACTACACCGGTTGTTAAAATTAAGAACCATCAAGATACAGAAGCAGGTTCCTGGAAATTTTCTATTCAAGATAATGGAATTGGAATTAAGGCAAAAGACCAGGAGAAAATTTTTGAAATATTCGGCCGCCTACATTCGCGTGATGAATACGAAGGCACTGGAATAGGCTTGGCACTTTGTCAAAAAATCGTGCATGCTCATAATGGAAAAATATGGCTGGAATCCATTCCCGGCGAAGGGACGACCTTCTTTTTAACGATTAGTAAATCGTTATTGAGCAACAGAGAGCAAGAACGAAAGTCTCTTACACTCGATGTTGTTTAGCATACTCGATAAAGGACTCCGCCTAAAAACCGACTATGCCACCAAAACGTATCCCCCAAGAAAAAGAAGAAATACTACTTCCATAAAAATTAGAATTTCCATGTTGCTGGTATCGAAAAATCGGTTGCAATTGTAGGGCAAACCTTTCGTTTACTGCGCAGTTTAAATAAGGTTGTACTTGATAGGAAAGGAAAAAATTTCGATACGGAACTATATTGTTAATTTTTGAATTATAATCTTCAACCTGACCTGTTACGTTTAAAGATTTTCCTTTTTGGCCAATGAGGTAATTAAACCCTAAGCCTAATTCAACACCAAGTTCAAAGGCCGCAAGATCTTTCGAGATTCCAATCATTAAGGGAACAGACAAAATCTTTTGTTGATTGTTATGCTTTACCGTTCTAGTTGCTCTGGCCTCTATAAAGCCTAATGGTTCATAATCCGGTACGACCGCTAGCGTATCCCATTCTTCTATGTAATTAAACTCCGTGCGGGCATTCAAGTATTCTATTCCAGTGCTTAGATGGATTTTCTTAGTTAAACTCCATTGTAAAGAAATAGCAAGTGATTGACCTAAATCTGTGCTGGTCGCTTGCTGCAATATACCTTTAGTACTTACTTCATTGTTATTTTGATATAAGTTTGACCAACCCATTAGTCCTGCAAACAAACCTACTTTCATTTTTCTATTTCGACCTTTCTTTTCCACCGGAAGAATGGGTTCTCTGTCTACTTCGGAAATATCTCTTAGCCCATCGAATGGGAAATCACCATAGACAATTGGCAATAAAAACCCATTTAAATTTTCTTTTGTAATAATCTTGTCTTCCTTTAATTCGCTTATCTTTATATCTGTTGATTTTATTGAATTAGTTGATTGCTCTGTTAATTCAAGTTTTCCTTTTTGCTCTTGAATTTTCGTTTCTGACAAATCAGTTCCTTTTTGTTTTTCCAAGCGATTTTGGCTTAAACGTTCTATTTTGTTCGAAACAACAGTTGTCTTTTCTGTTTTGCCATTCTCAATTTTATTTTCAGTTTTTGCCTTTAAAAAAGTGTTCTCATTTCTTTGAATCTTTGCCTTGACGGCCATTGTTTCTCGTACTGAATCCTCTTCAGATTTTACTTTATTGCTAGCAGTCTTCTCTTTTATTTCCTCCCTAGGAAAGCTAAGATTTTTTGAATCACTATTGGCTTCGATAGTTGTTTCTAAATCACTTTCTTTTTCAATTTTGCTAGCGCTCTCTTCAACTACTCCAACCTCTCCTCCTGCCTTCATTGTTTCCATTAATGGCTTTGCAACAATAATTTCGCTATTCGTCTCCGCAACAGGCGATTTTTCATTAGTCGCAAAAAAGAATCCTCCTAGTCCAATAAAGACCAAAAATAGTAACAACAATAAATATCGACTCCTGCCAAAGAAACTTCGCTTAACCACAGCACCCTCATCTTCCTCGGGGAGTGCATTTGAGATGTTATCCCAGATTGCTCCCGAGTCAATTCCATCCGTAGACTTTGCCTCTTCAAAACGATTTTTATATTCTTTTTCGAAAGGATTCATAATCAATTATTTATAGGTAACACTATATAATGAGCGAAAATCATCTGGCAATTTATCTTTCAACCAGGCCTTACTTCTTGATAATCGTTGCCGGGATAAAGACTCATCTATCCTCAACATTTTCGCAATCTCCTGATGACTAAAACCATCCACAACAAAGAGATTAAACACAGCGTAATAATTTCCTGGCATCCTCTTCATCCATAACAATAATTCTTCATTAGACAACTTTTCCAAAACCGTTGGGTCCAACTGTGGTTCGTGCAAGGGTACAACCAATTCCTGTGTAGCATTTCTTTTTCCTTTTTCATTTGCCTTTAAGGAATAATTAATGGCAATTCGAGTCACCCAAGTTTTGAAACTTGCTTTATGGACGTCGAACTGATGCAAGTTTTTAAAAAGGCTGATGAAAGTTTCCTGAAGCACATCACTTCTGTTCGATTGATTATTGAGGTATCGTTGACAGATGACGTTCAGGTAGGGCAATAGTATATCGTACAATTGTTTTTGTGCCACTCTCTTGTGAGAGATACACGCCGCAATTAATTCGATATTCACTTGCATACAAAGATTTAGTTGGTCGATTAAAAAGGCGAAAGAGTGGTATCCATTAGCCGGAGCTAGACACCACTCTTTTGCTAAGATACAATTCAATTATTGACAAAAACAATTCGGAGTCAGTGTACCGGCTTGTCCATCTGCAGTAATACAATCATCCCAGAAGTTTAAATATAAATCCGGGCACTCATAAACCGCATTATCGGAAACACAATCACAGTTCCCATTAATAACTCCTTCCTGATTCATTCCAAAAAAGCAAGGATCTCCGAAATTAGCGCTTTGGGCTATACAATCATATGTATTATTGGAAATACACTCGCAATTCGCATCTACTACAGTTGCTCCAACAGGGTCACAAAAGTCGCCGACATTTAAACCAAGATCGACACAGTAAAATTCCGGCTCTCCATCACATTCACAATCCGCATTGACAAATGACGTAGCAGTGATTACTTGCCCACCTTGAATAAAAGTAAAAATACAAACTTCGTTAAAGTTTAGCATTAGGTCTGGACAATCAAAAGAGGTATTGGGGTCTACGCATTCGCAAGAATCGTTTACAATTCCCATTTGGGTTGCAGTGCTACAATCGTCTCCAATGTTGAGGCCCAAATCTGGACAATCGACCATAGTGGTTAGCTCACATTCGCAATTATTATTGACAGTTCCTTCCCCTGCTCCAGTTATGCAACTCTCTCCAAAGTTCAGCATTAAGTCTGGACAATCAAAGGTTACTGTATTCGTTTCGCATTCGCAATTGCCATTAACTGTTCCGGCGTTGTTATTAATAGAGCAATCATCTCCAAAATTAAGCTCAAGATCAGGACAATCAAATGCAACATTTGGCACTGGACATTCACAATCGGCATTGACAATAGAAAGCCCGGTTACTGTCTGACCATTAGGATTAGTATAGGTATATGTGCATTCATCTCCAATATTTAGTTCCAAAGCTGGACAATCATTAAGCGGGTTTAAAACGGTACCATCTTGATCGTCGTTGTTACAAGCGGTAAAAAGGATCATCCCTAATAAGAATAAAGGTAAAGAGTTCAATATCTTTTTCATGATAGTAATTTTCAATTTGTTGAGTAAAATAGGTTAAATGAAATGTTATTAATAACTGCTTTCTATTCTTTATATCTTGAGGAAAAGACAGATGTGACAGTAGAGGCTATTTTTTTTTGAAAATTATGTTTTCATCTTCTAAGCAAATCATTGATAAAGAGATTTACCCCATTTGAAAATCAAGCAAACCCAATTGTCGGATAGATAAAGATTTGGGTTAATCCAGAGCTATTTTCTAAACAAAATAAGGTTCAAAAGCATTAAGTAGTGGTTCATGCTGGACAATGCCTTTATTGAAGTTGTTTAAAATTTCTCTTTATGTCTCCAAAATGATCTATTAAGCCAATTTCATTCTAATTATAAATAAATCTATTTTGAATACATTCGAATTACATAATGCTAAAACTGGAGGATTGCTAAGATTGCATGTAAACAGTTCTTTATTCAAAGGATCTTCAAAGGAGAAAGAGGGTCTTCTGACCATCGCCTGGAACCGAGGAGAAGATCAGACGATCACGGTAGATGAACAAGAACATCTGTTTCCCGCTAATAGCATTGTCACTATGATGCTCAATCAGACTTTTTCATTTGAAAGAGCAGAAGATGTCTTGGCTTGGCAATTTAACAGGGGCTTCTATTGCATTGTCGATCACGACAAGGAAGTGTCTTGCGTAGGACTATTGTTTTATGGATCGGCTGAATTTCCTGTTATTATTTTGGATAAAACGGAGGTTGGGAAAATCAATTTATTGTATCAAGTATTTGTCGAAGAATTTGAAGATCATGACAATTTGCAAGAGGATATGTTACGGATGTTGTTGAAACGTTTGATCATTAAAACGACTCGACTTTATAAAAAGCAAATACACGCAGAGCCTGTTCCTGCTATAGAATTAGATTTGGTGCGACAGTTTCATATGTTGATTAATGTCCACTATAAGGAATGGCATCAAGTTCAGGATTATGCCAATAAAATGAATAAATCACCCAAAACTTTATCTAATATTTTTGCACAATACAATTCTAAGTCACCACTTAAGGTCTTGCACGATCGGATCATTTTAGAGGCTAAGCGTTTGCTCATTTATACCGATCACTCTGTAAAAGAAATTGCTTTTGAATTGGGCTTTGAAGAAATACCTCCTTTTAATCGATTGTTTAAAAAAATCACGGCAGACACGCCTTCTAATTTTCGGAAATCACTGAAAAAAGACTTCGCCGGGAAAAATTGATAATCCTTCGGGATTTATTGTAAATAAAATCACCCCGTTCTACCCCCATCTTTGTAATATCAATTAACAAAAATAAAATATTACAAATCATGGCAAACTTTTCAGTCCCAACTAGAGCAGATGTTTCTGCAAACAACCAAGCTATTTTTGACAACCTTGAAAAAGGACTTGGCTTCGTTCCAAATCTTTATGCTACCTACGCTTATAGCGAAACAGCACTAGGAGATTATCTCGCTTTTCAAAACCGGAAGACCAGCCTAAAGGCTAAAGAAAAGGAAGTTATCAACCTTGTGGTAAGTCAGGTAAATACTTGCGAATATTGTCTTGCTGCGCATACTGCTCTTGGAAAAATGAACGGATTCAACGACGAGCAAATTTTAGAAATAAGAAGCGGCTCTGCTTCTTTTGACAACAAACTAGATGCGCTTGCAAAGTTTGTAAAAGATGCAACCATTAACCGAGGAAAACCAAATCCAACTTCTACAGATGCATTGTTAGCGGCGGGCTATAATAAGGAAAACCTTGTGGACATCATTGTTGTAATTGGTGATAAAACCATCTCTAACTTCATTCATAGCGTTACAAAAGTACCGGTTGATTTTCCAGCAGCACTAGAACTGGAGACTACAGTATAAAAAATTAGTAAAACACCCATTAGACTTTTTACAATCCCTAAACCATTTAATCATACCATCCCTAAATTAAGTAGTGACATTTTAAAAGAGCATTGAATTTATTTTCGATGCTCTTTTTTTAATAAATCACAGAGACCGCGTAAAGTTTTTATCGCGCGATCCATAAACTTTATTCTTTGTTTCTTTATCACGATAAAACAGAGCGATCTTATTCCAAGCGCCCAGAATAGGCATATGTTGTATTCTAATTATTTTATAAAAAAGAACTAACTTCGTTTTTTATTACATTGCAGAAAAATACTATGTCGGAATTAAAAATAAGACCGGTTGTCGCTGGAGATTTAGATAATTTGAAAGTTGTTATTGACTCTTCTGAGTTATTCCCCTCTGAACTATTGGACAATATGATTAGTGGTTATTTGGCGGGGTACGAAGGCAGTCTATGGCTAACTGGCGATATTGATGAGCCAACATTTATTGCTTACTGTGCGGCGGAGCAAATGACTGAGGGAACTTGGAATTTATATTTGATTGCGGTTCATGAAAGTATGCAAGGAAGTGGGATTGGCCGAAGAGTGTTGACTTATGTAGAGGAGGAACTAAAACAGCGGGGGGTGCGTGTGTTGATTATTGAGACTTCTGGTTTGGAAAGCTTTCAGTCGACTAGGGATTTTTATGCTAAGGCGGGTTATACGGAAGAGGCTAGAATTAGGGACTTTTATCAAGCGGGAGAAGATAAAGTTGTTTTTTGGAAGTCACTGGTTGTATCTATTTAGAATACTTTCATTATGGTTTTGACTTAAGTGCTAAACCATTCCAAAATGAAAAAAAACTTTACGCCTCTACTCTTCTCTTTTGTCTACGTTCTACTCTGTTTTAATCTTTCTGCACAGAACATTGTTCCCAATTCGAGTTTTGAAAAAGTAACTAGGATTTCCAATGGTTGGATTTCAAGTGATCAAATATTTGAAGCTAGAATGAAAGGGTGGACGGTGCCGAATTTGGGTTCTCCAGATATATTTTTCAATAAAATCAAAGGTAAGATATGGCCTCCCAGAAAGGGGCTTGTCCTTACGTCGCATCGTGCGCGAACTGGTCAAATGATGGTCGGTTTTAAAACCTACGGTTGTATTACGGCTACGCAACATTGTAAGGAGTACATGCAAGTAGAGCTGACGGAACGGATAGAAAAGGGAGAAGAGTATTTCATCGAGTTTTGGGTCAATCCGGTTTCTACTTCCATTAAGACAAATAATATTGGGCTTGCTTTTTCTGATGTAGAAATTCAGGACAATAGCCCATATGGCTTGCATTATTTTGATCCTGCAATTATTGAAAAAAGCGTCATTAAAAACAGCCCTAACGATTGGTTTAGAATTTCGGGAACAGTGAAAGCGGATGGAAATTACAACTATGCGATTATTGGTAACTTTTACACGGATGACGAAACGGAAATCGATACCACAGGTGCTAAAATTGATTACAGCTTTTATTTAATTGATGATGTTTTAATTCGACCATTAAAAGCAAAAAAGGAATTTGACTTCACCACAGAAAAACTAGAAGTCGGACAATCCATCACTTTGAATAACATTACATTTTCAACCGGGAAATCCGATTTGCTTCCTGCTTCTTTTGAAGAATTAAATATGCTTTTACAGTTGTTAAATAAAGATCAGAAAGTAAAAATTCAACTTAATGGCCATACGGATAACGTAGGAAATGAAACAGACAATCTCTTTCTTTCAAAACAGCGGGCAGCGGCAGTTGCTAATTATTTAATCAAAAAAGGAATCGCAGAAGAGCGCGTATTGAGTGATGGTTTTGGGGAAGAGCGCCCGATCAGTTCGAATGAAACAGAAGAGGGAAAGCAGCTGAATCGGCGAGTGGAATTTTTAGTGATTGGAAAATGACAAGTTACTGTACACTATTCGCTAGCGCAACCCCCTGCCCCTAAAGGGGAGCTTCCACCCACAAGCTTTTCGGTGGTAAATGAGACTTATTTTTGAAAATATGTATAGTAGTTTAAGTAAATAATTACCTTCCAATTTCAGTTAGCAATTCTTCGATATCAATGAGGTAAATTTGATAAAATTCTTCTACATAAGGACGCATATTGAAATAGCCCTCTTTGAAATTGCGTTTCGCTTTTTCTGCTAATTCTTTGGCCCTTTCTTTTTCTCCGTTTTCAAAAAGCAGTTGAGCGAGATAGAATTCTAGGTCTGCATTTTTATTATGAGCCGCTACTCCCTTCTCTAAGATAAGTTGTGCTTCTTCCTTTTGGTCTAATGCGAGGTGTGCTTTTGCCTTTAGCACTAAACCTGCGGTGTTCACATATTCTATTCCGACCTCCTTGGTTTCTAATTCAATGTGCTGATCAATATACGCTAAAGCCTTTTTTGGTTGGTCCATCCCAGAGTAACAGATCGCTCTCATATAGTCGATACTTGTGGCCTGCGGATAATCAAGAAAGTTGGGCGTGAGTGCATCCAACTCATCAAAATCTTTGAGTGCTGACTCATAATCACGATAAAAATAAAGCGTGCAATAACCTTTGTATCCTTGCCATTGAACGGGATCCAATTCTGCGCAACGTTTATATGGTTCGTAATATCCCGAAGCGATACCGCGTTTCAAATAAGGAATGCCCCGTTCGCGCCATACTTCTGCATGATTAATGTTATGCATTGCTGCTTCTGCCAACAACTCTTGCTCACCAGTTGATCCCTGATAGTAATAACGGTACCCTAAACCAGATAATAATAACTCTGCCTTCTCTAATTTTTCTTCTTCGGTGAAGTCTTTCTTGTAGTATGTTGGGCTTGGTTGACAAGCATTAAAAAGCAGGGCTATCAAAATCAATAACCATTGAAAAGAAAGTCCAGTTATATTTTCAGAATTCTCGCTACGGTAATAATTCAATAATTTTTCCATCTTTTAATTTAAAGGTGACATAAACATAACTATCGAATAAACCATTTTCATTTCCGCTGGGCAGCCAGTCTTTTTGGGAAGACACAATTTCGTATAAATGATTAATGGTTTCTGAATTAAACTCCTTTTTCACAAAATTCAAATCCGCTTGCTCTGTAATAAAACGCCCTACTGTTCCTTCGCAGTTAATAACAAAGCGGAAGGTTAGGTAACCTGATTCATTATGTAACTTCTCTGGTTTTAACATCCTTTCCAAAATACGCCACCAGCTTCCTTTCCCTCCATTCAGTCCAGCTCTTTGATCTCGATTATAATAATCATCAATTTCATTTTCTTTTCCGCATAATTTAAAATCCGGGTTATCGTCAATGGTATTCGATGGATCTATGTAAGCAATTCGCTTCTTAGCATTCGCTTTCTTTTTTTCAAAATCTGCAATTGACATTTGCTCAATTAATTCATAAGAATAATGGTAGCTTTCATACTTTTGTACTTCACCAAAAAAACCAATTCCTTTTGCATAATAGCTGGAATTAAGAGAGGAAAAATTCATAGTATCTACTTCTGTAATACTTTCAATACTACTCTTCCATAGTATGTTTTTACAAGGCATATTTTCGACAATAGTATCCGAAACTCCAATTAGTTCCGATATAGAATTAAGTTCAGTTTTCGTTTTTCTAAAATACCTTTTCATTTTCACCACCGCTTCATCAGTCTTCCAATTCAATTCAACATTATCTTTTATCGCCACCTCACAAGTATCTCCTCTAAATATTTCATAATAATCCAGCAGAATCATTTTATCTTCTTTGATCTGATATTCTTTATGCTTTCGAAGTTTAAAAGCGGCATCTATTTCATCACAGTATAAAATGTCTGGTGCTTGAAACTGGTATCGCAAATATCGAATATCCATAGAACTGGTAGCATTTTTATTGGTGGGTGTAGCTTGTCTGTAAAACTTGCTGACAACCCCTTCTGCATACAGCGCTGAAGGAGCAAAATAAGTACTAGCCACTCCTAACTGTTGTGGCTTGTTGATACAAGAAGAAAAAGAAACTGTAAAAAGGAATGCTATTAATATCTGCTTTGAATCCATTTACTTTATTTTGTTGATTCAAATGTAGATAAAAAAGAAGAGGGGTTTTGTTAATGAGTCGTTAACCCATTCGCTTCAAAAAACCTTCGCGCCAACTTACACCTATCGGTAGGTTTATTCCGCCTACCTCTACCTCCGTCTGACCATATACTTTTACTGCTTTTACTGCTACTGCATAAGAGCGATGAATGCGCACAAAGTCCTTTTCTGGTAATTGTTTCATCATAGAACCGATATTTCCTTTCACTACCAACTTCTCTGTTTCAGTATGTATGCGCACATAATCTTTCAAACTTTCAACATACAAAATATCACTTAGCACGACTTTATGATGTGTCCTATTGACATTGAAAAAAATATGATCCGCATGCTCTGTACCTTTTGTTTGTACTGGAACAACAGTGGCGGAGTTTCGTGCCCGATAACGATCTACGGCTTTGAGAAATCGATCAAAGGCTATGGGTTTTAACAGATAATCAATGATGTCAAGATCGTAACCATCGTAAGCGTATTCGCGATAAGCAGTAGTTAGAATTATGGCTGGCGGATTTTTCAGCGTTTTGATAAAGTCAATTCCATTGAGCACTGGCATCCGGATATCCACAAAAAG
>CAZDTI010000175.1:0-16906 GCA_964508085.1 uncultured Saprospiraceae bacterium
GTGCAGTGAAAACGGTTTGTATTTACAGCGATTGTCCTGTTGAAGAAATTGAAGAATTGTATTTAGATCATCATTCCAGAACATCGGTTCAGCTTGCACAAATATTGTTAAAAGAATATTGGAAGCGGGAGTCGAAGTTATTACAGGCTGAAGATGGCTTTATTGATAAAATAAATGGAAAATGTGCAGCTGTAGTTATTGGTGATCGGACAATTGGACTTGATAAAAAGCACAAGTATGTTTATGATCTGGGAAAAGCATGGAAAGAACATACCGGTTTACCTTTTGTTTTTGCAGCTTGGGTGACTACAAAACCCTTGTCGGAATCATTTCAGATCGCTTTCAACTTTGCTCTTGCCGATGGTATTGGAGACATCCCAAAGTTAGTTTACTTGCTTCCAAGCCCGAGTCCTTCTTTTGACCTCCACGAATACTTCTCAAAATTTATTTCTTACAACCTCAATGCAGCTAAATTAGAAGCCTTGGATTTGTTTTTGTCTAAAATCGGATCTAAAGCTGTTGGGCGAATGGCTATTTAACCTAAACATACATTTTGTAATTTATCAAGATAATGATTGAAAACACTTCACTCAGTCCGCAAGAACTTTCACGTTATTCCCGTCACCTTGCCATCCCTGAATTCGGAATTAAAGGGCAAGAAAAATTAAAGGCAGCAAGAGTGCTCGTTATTGGTGCAGGTGGACTAGGTAGCCCATTGTTACTGTACCTAACAGCTGCGGGGGTTGGTCATATTGGGATCGTAGATTTTGATGTGGTGGATGATTCAAATTTACAACGTCAAGTAATATATACGGTTGAGGATATTGGAAAACCAAAAGCATTAACGGCAAAGAAACGATTGGAAGCACTCAATCCTCATGTCAATTTCACTGTTTACAACAAAGCATTTACAAAAGAGAACGCACTGGACATCATAAAAGATTATGATTTAGTGGCAGACGGATCCGATAATTTCCAAACTCGTTATCTTGTGAATGATGCCTGCGTTTTGGCAAATATAGTAAATGTCTACGCAGCAATCTTCCGTTTTGAAGGGCAAGTATCTGTGTTTAATTTTGAAAATAAGGACGGAAGTCGTGGACCAAATTATAGAGATTTATTTCCAAGTCCACCACCACCGGGGATGGTTCCGAGTTGTGCTGAAGGAGGTGTTTTGGGAATCTTACCTGGTATTATTGGCAGCTTGCAAGCGACGGAAGTAATTAAAATTATTACAGGAATAGGGGAGCCTTTAGTAGGGCGTTTCTTCCTTTTTGATGCGGCAAGTTTTACGAGTAGAACATTGAATATCAAAAAGAATCCTGAAATCAAGATTACAGAATTAATTGATTACGAAGCCTTTTGCGGGATTATACCCATAGATCCAAGCGAGGTAAAAGAAATCACTATTGAGGAGTATGAGACTTGGAAAAAGGAAGAAGTAGACTTTCAGTTGATTGATGTACGGGAATCCTATGAATATGAAATCGGAAACTTAGGGGGAGAGCTCATTCCTTTTGCGGAGATCCCAAATGCGCTAAGCCGAATTGCAAAACATAAGAAAGTCCTTATTCATTGTCGCTCAGGAAAACGTTCAGCAGCTGCGATAATGGAGTTACAACGATTAGGTGGATTTAATAATTTATATAGTTTGAAAGGAGGAATTCTGGCTACACAGTAACAAAACAGGAATCGCTTTTATAAATAATAAACAGAAGTTTACTTCTTAAAAGTATCTATAAACTTCGCTCTTCCTGCAGGCTGTCTTACAATCCCATTTCGATAATAAATATCCCACTTACTCAATAATACATTCCAAGGCTGACCAGTTATTTTACTAAGTCCCTCTCTATCAATAAGGCCTATCAAAGTTTCTTTTCCTGTAGGTAATATTACATTTACACTTTGTACGAATTCACACTTCTTCAATATTTCAGCAGCCGCCAAAGAAAACGTTTTTTCAGCACGAGAACCCGTTTTCCAATATTGTTCGAAGCTACCTGCGTCCATGTTTTTCCTTGTTTTTGAAGTCTGAGCATTATAAGCATCTGCTGATTCAAAATACTTTAAGCTTACTTGGCCTTTGTTGAAATTAATAGCAGATACCATATTCGATCCTATTAAGGGGCTAATTACTTCTGCGATTTTAATTGTTTCCTTATTTCCATTTGTGATTTTTAGTAACCTTTCGTAGGTGGGAGAATAGGAAGATGAAGCTGTTTCCGTTTCAGCAGTTTTATCTGATTCTTCATTAGTTAAGGTTGTAGGATTATTGTTTGCTGTATCTGATTGGCATGCAGTAAAGACCAATCCTATGAATAAGAATAAAAAAATAATTCGGGTCATCTTATATATGGGTTTAATTTTTATTTAATTACTAGATGTTTCTTTCCTTCCTTAGGGGGATATTGATCAATAAATGGAAACGAAATTACTGCACAAATCTACATAAAAAGAGCCACTACCGAAACGGCAATGGCTCTTTTTATAAATCAATAATGATTCCAGTTGTGTTTAGAGTTAATTACTAAGGACGAACAACGTCCTTACTTCCTAATTTAGGCTTAATAACTCTACGCATTTTTCTTTTTCCTTTTGTATTTTCTGCCTTTTTTACAGCATTGTAAGCGTTTACAACACCGCCTGTCTGACAAAGCTCAGAGAAAGAAACCAACTCTTTTGTACCAGGTTGCTTCACTTTTTGAGTTTGAGGCATTGCTGATTCCATAATGATGTTCTTGATCTGCTTTGCAGAAAGCTTAGGGAAGTAAGACCGCAATACCGCTGCTACACCAGCTGTAACAGGTGCTGCCATTGAAGTACCTGAGAACTTAGCATATCCTTGTTCAGGAATGGTAGAGTAGATTTGGTAACCTGGAGCAAAAATGTCAACCTTGTCTTTTCCATAGTTAGAAAAATTAGCAACAGCATCTTCTCCACCCATGTAGGCTAAAGCACCAATTTCCATCCAAGATTTAGCACGCTTAGGTCTGAACCAGCCCGCTTTTGCATATTTATCAGTTGGGAAGTTTTTTCCTACGTCTGTATTCTTTGCATCATTTCCAGCGGCGTGTATTAAAATTACATCATGCTTTTCAGCATATTTTACTGCTTTGTCAACAATTGCTTTGTCATAAGAATAGGACTTTCCAAAACTCATGTTGATGATAGAAGCACCGTTGTCAACTGCATAATAAATAGAATTAGCAACATCCTTGTCTCGCTCATCACCATCTGGCACAGCCCGAATAGACATAATACGCACATTGTTTGCAACACCTTTCATTCCAAGATCATTATCTCTTACCGCTGCGATGATACCTGCAACGTGTGTTCCGTGAGCAGCATCAGGACCTTTTACATCACTATTGCCATAGTTGCGCTCGTTTGAATTTGTATAGTTGTCACCAACAATAGATGCACGTGGGTCAAAATCTGGATTGTACCATTTGTTTAACTGCGTATCAAAATACCCAG
The DNA here is from genome assembly GCA_964508085.1 of uncultured Saprospiraceae bacterium. GTDB lineage: Bacteria > Bacteroidota > Bacteroidia > Chitinophagales > Saprospiraceae > CALGLS01. Next base: position 3,478 of record CAZDTI010000175.1, read on the forward strand.
AAGCACCTGCTACTTGTTCCATGATTTCAGCCATGTTAGGATTACGTTCTAAAATTTTTGTCAACATTTCCTTACCTTCTTTTGCTTCATCACTTGAAGGTTCATGAGCTGCGAGGTCTTCGGCGGTAAAATCTTTCTTCCCAATTTTTTCACCAAGTAATTTTATAGCGTCCGCTAATACAAACCAAGTCATTGATTGCTCTTCCAATTCTCCTCTTTTCTTATCCAAAGCCTTCTTGATTTCCATATATTCTGCATATTGCTTCTTCTCCTTTTTCTTTAGTTTGTCAGGATTAGCTCCATCAAACTTCTTGCTATATAAGGCATATAAACGAGTTATTTCTAATGCATCTTCTTTAATATTCTTACCACCTTTTCCACCGATAAAATTCCATCCATGTATATCATCAATATAGCCATTATTGTCATCATCAATTCCGTTTCCTGCAATTTCGCCTCCGTTTATCCACATTATATCTTTTAAGTCTTCATGCATATAATCAACGCCAGAGTCGATAACGGCAACGACAACGGTTTCAGAGGAACGCCCTTTCAAAAGTTGTTCATAAGTTTTTTCAGTACTAACACCTGCTACCTTATCCGAGCTCTGATCCAAGTTGAACCAGTTTTCAGGGGCCTCTTGTGCCATCACCATTGTGCTAGAAGCCAACAGGCAAAAAAGGAAAAATGATTTGATCTTCATGTTGTAAATTTTATTATTAATAATTTAATTATCGGTATTACGAAAAATGCCCCGCAAAAGTACAGCTTTTATAGGGATTTTGACAGAAGGAGATCGTTTTTTCCGATAGAACATTTAATACAAACGATCAACAGCCTATTTCTATCGTATAAGAAAAGCCTTAAACATAGATTTTTAAACTTATTTACAAAAAATGACTGTTACAAACTTAACCGATATTGCTTCTTCATTGTTACTAAAAAAGGTACTTTTGTATATGCCTTACAAATACAACTGCTAAAATGTCGTCTGACTGTTGTTTTGCAACTTTTTTCAGTTGAGATAGAAGGTCTTAGGAGAAGGGAGGTCTAGCTAAAAGCTTAAGTTTATAGGGGGCTAAGTTCTTTTTTGTGTCCTTATAGTATATTACATTATAATTTTGTGTGATGTCTTGTCGTTTTTTAAAGGCGAATTACAAAGCATACGAACTATCAAACCCATTAAATATGAAAAATTGGATTTTCTTATTCCTACTTACAATAACTCCTTTTTTAACTAAAGCTCAGCATAGCGAAGTTGGTCTAATCGTAGGTGCTTCTGTTTATCAAGGAGATCTAACACCTTCTAAGGTATGGTCTAGTGTTGGAGAAACCCATGTAGCATACGGTGCATTTTATCGATATAATATAAATGATTTTGTCGCAGTTAAGCTTGGACTAACACAAGGTACCATTTCTGGAGATGATTCAAACTCAAAAGATGAACAAAGAGAAATCCGTAATTTGAGTTTTAAATCTGCCGTTACAGAATTGGCCATCACTGGTGAATTCAATATACTCGGTTATCAACCATATAACCTTTCTCGTCCTTTTTCTCCTTATGTTTTTGCGGGACTAGCAGTATACCGTTTTAATCCTAAAGCCGAGTTGGATGACAAATGGTATGAACTACAACCATTAGGGACAGAAGGTCAAAATTTGTCTGGTAGCGATAAATCTTCTTACAACTTGACTCAGATCTCTATTCCATTAGGGATAGGTATCAAATACGCGCTTAATGATACTTGGAATATTGGAATTGAATTGGGTTCCAGATATACTTTTACAGACTATCTCGATGATGTGAGTACTACCTACGTTGGTGACAATGTATGGACTGAAAACGGAGAGGAGCTTACCGGACAGTTGGCTAATCGTAGTTCGGATATAAAACTAGGAGGTGAAGGCCGAGGAAATTCAAATAATAAAGACTGGTACATTATAGGAGGAGTTACCATTTCTTATAACTTTCTCGATAACGGTCTCTCCGGTTTCCGAAATAGAAACAGACGTTCTAAGACAGGTTGCCCGGGATTCTAAATTTCTTGCGCTATATTTGCCCTTAGTGAAACCAATCGACGTACTTCGACAATTCTGGGGATTCGACAACTTCCGACCATTACAAGAAGACATCATCCAATCTGCCCTTGACGGGAAAGATACGATAGCACTCCTGCCTACTGGTGGAGGAAAGTCGTTATGCTTTCAAGTTCCCGCAATGTGTAAAGAGGGTATTTGTATTGTTATCTCTCCATTGATAGCATTGATGAAAGATCAGGTCTTTCATTTACGTCAAAAAAACATTCCAGCAGAGGCTATTTTTTCAGGCATGCGCCATAAAGACATTGATCGAATTTTAGACAATTGTGTTTATGGTGATGTTAAATTATTATACGTCTCACCTGAAAGGCTAAAGACAGAATTATTGTTAGAACGACTGAAAAAAATGAACATCAACTTGATTGCTATTGATGAGGCTCATTGTATTTCACAATGGGGATATGATTTTCGGCCGGCTTATTTGGAAATTGCCTCAATAAGAGAATGGCTTCCAAAAGTTCCGCTCATTGCTCTGACTGCAACGGCTACCCCTAAAGTCGTAGAGGACATTCAGCAGAAATTAGCTTTTAAGAGAGAGAATGTTTTTCAAAAAAGTTTCGTCCGAGACAATTTGGCTTATGTCGTTTTACATGAAAATCAAAAAGAGAAAAAACTACTTGAAATTCTAACAAATGTTAAAGGTTCTGGAGTCGTCTATGTTCGGAGTAGAAGAAGAACTAAAGATGTAGCGCTCTTGTTACAACGAAAAGGAATTGCGGCCGATTTTTATCATGGCGGGCTTCCTGGAGATGAACGTTCCAAAAAACAAGAAGCTTGGATTCGTAATGAAAAGCGAATCATGGTTTGTACGAATGCTTTCGGAATGGGGATTGATAAGTCAGACGTGCGTAGCGTTGTTCATTTGGATGTGCCAGATAGTCCGGAGGCGTACTTCCAAGAGGCGGGTAGGGGAGGCCGAGATGGTAAAAAAGCTTACGCAGTAATGCTTTATAAAAAAGAAGATGGAGAGTCATTGCAACATTTTTTCAATCAATCATTCCCACCCATCAAATCAATTAAGCAAGTATATCAAGCGTTGGGGAGTTTTTTCCAGTTGGCTACTGGGGGAGGAGCCGGTCAAAGTTTTGATTTTGACATTGCTACTTTTTGTAAGAAATTTAATTTACAAGCGCTAACAACTTACAGCAGTTTGAAGATATTAGCACAATCAGGATGGTTGGTATTAAGTGAGTCCATATTCCTACCTTCTACGTTGACAATCAAAGTTTCTAAAGAAAAACTGTATGATTATCAATTGAAAAACAAAGCTTTAGACACGTTAATAAAAGCGATTCTTCGTACGACAGAAGGCGCTTTTCATAATTTTGTCTCCATCAACGAAAACAATATTGCTCTTTTTTTAAAATTGGATTATAACCAGTTAATTGCCAATCTGCACAAGCTTCATAAAGAAGGGATCATTACCTATAATCCCAAAAAAGATTCTCCGCAGATTATTTTCCTACAGGACCGGGTTCAGATATCCCATTTGACTATTGATCAAAAACTATATGAATTTCGAAAGAACAGACAGCAAGAACGGATCAAAAAAATGATTAGTTACGCTGAGGATATTTTTTGTAGACAAAGACAATTACTGGAATATTTTGGAGAGGATAAATCTAAGGACTGTATGGTTTGTGATGTTTGCTTAGGTAGAAATAAGACAGAAATATCAAAGGAAGATTATCTTCGTTATAAAGAAAAGATTAGAAATTTACTAAAGGAGGAGGGATTGTCTTTAGAGAGCCTGATTCAGTCTTTTGCTCCGAAACACCAAAAGAAGGTGTTAGTGGTTATGGAAACACTTGCCGATGAAGGGTTTGTTGAAAATGTAGAAGAATTGTTAAAATGGAATGCTAAGTGAGCGTGAATAAAAAACTCATTTTTACAGTTACAAATGATTTGAATTATGACCAGCGCATGATTCGAATTTGTGATAGCTTAAGTAAAAATGGTTACGAAGTACTATTAGTTGGTCGTGAGAAAAGAAGCAGTTTGCCCGTAGTAAATCAACATTTTATTCAAAAGCGATTGTATTGTCATTTTGAAACAGGTAAGTGGTTTTATCTTGAATATAATTTTAGATTGTTCTTCTTCCTACTTTTTCAAAAGTTTGACCTTGTCTGTGGTATTGATCTAGATAGTTTGCTACCTGCACTTTGGGTCGCTCGACTAAAAGGTAAACTTTGTATTTATGATGCCCATGAATACTATACAGAATCACCAGAAATTGTCGATCGAGGATTGATTAAAAAAGTTTGGACATTGATAGCAACAATTAGCATCCCTAAAGTAGATGGTGCGTATACCGTTTGTCAAAGCTTAGCTACTATTATTGGAATTAGGTATGGACAAACTTTTGGTGTCATACGCAATATGCCGTTTATCATTCCGGATCAAGAAGGGGGCAAGTTACCAAAAGAAAAAATATTATTGTATCAAGGAGCTTTGAATGACGGTCGAGGACTACCAGAATTAATTACCTCCATGAAATTCATTGACGGAGCAGTGCTTTGGATGGCAGGAGAAGGTGACCTTTCAAAAGAACTGAGGCAGCTAGCAATTGATTCCAATCTGGAGAATAAGGTGAAATTTTTAGGATATGTACTTCCTGCTGACTTAAAAAATTATACGGAAAAGGCACACATAGGACTTAATTTATTAGAAAATAAAGGCTTAAGCTACTATTACTCCTTAGCCAACAAGGCTTTTGATTACATACAATCGGAGAAACCCGCGATTCACATGGATTTTCCTGAGTATCGGGCTCTAAATGAAGCCTATGAAACCAGTATTTTACTACCTGATTTGAATACAGAAAGTATCGTTAAAGCAATTAAGGAACTCGTAGAGAATGATGAAAAGTATCTGCGATTAAAGGAAAATACGAAAGCCGCAAAACATGTTTACAATTGGGGGGCAGAAGAAAAGCGTTTATTGAGTTTTTATAACAAAATATTTACAAAATGAATCTCAAACTTTTCCGTTTAGTAAATCTGGTTGTATTAACAATATTTCTAAGTGTTTTTATGAATTGCGGCGGTGGAGAAAATACTACGAAGCATATTCCATCAACAGAACATGGAACATCAGCAGCCTATAACTCCGATTATGTTTGTCCGATGCATTGCCCAGGAAGTGGTAGCAACAAAGTTGGAATTTGCCCAGCTTGTGGAATGAATTATATCGAATTATCAGAGCATATGAAAAATGGGCATTCCCATTAGATTTGAACAAATTAATTGCATGGAACACTACTATAGGTTTCATGTCCTCTTCCTTTCCAACATTTCCAGGCCTGCGTTGCCTTGTATACTTGCCATATTCCTTCTTCTTTTTTCATGCGAAGGATGGTTATAGTACCACTAACGGAATCATCCATCAACCCGTCTTCTTCCACTGTAACCATTACGTCCTGGATATTTTCACCAGGTCCAAGTTTCTTGGATCGCACTGATTTGACATTGGAATCCATATCGGCTCCTGTAAAATTTAACATGATCGAAAGCGGAGAACTTGCCCACTCTTCATTAGTTTCTATTGCGGTCTTAATTTTTGTATTAAACCCAACAAAATCTAATTCCTTACCTAAAGCTTCAAAGTTTTGGTCAGCCCCCCCTTTTTCTGTTGAATTGGTGGTTTCGTTACCATTTGCTTCTCTAGCCATTTCCGACGAATTATCCGTTGATTGATTGGCTGTAGTAGTTTTGTCCCCTTCAGTGGTATCTTCACAAGAAACCAATAGAAGGCTAAGACAAAATAAGAAGAGGAAATTTTTCATGAGGTTTAGTTGAATGTTGTGTTTGGAAATTTATTAGTCCGAGTGTTCAATGGATAAAGGGTTTGTATTCCTAGGCGGCCTTTAGCGCTCTTAGGATATATAATTAGAAGGAAGCTGTAAGAGTTTCATTAAGCCCAATTTACAACTACGTATCGAAAAAGCACCACTATTTGTCGAGAAACCAGGTATATTTGTTCAAATCTAAGATAATATTGAGGAGGAACGATTTAATTCCTAGTATTATTCTTTATTCAAAACGCTTAACATGCCTATCAAAAAACGTAAAATAGCCAAGCAAATTTTTAAAACCGTAAAAAATACAATTATGAACGACTCCGATGAAAACAAAAATAAAGCAATCCGTACCAAGCATGCTGATACCATTATACGAAACCATGTGATCTGGTCTATGGGAGCTGGGTTGATTCCAGTGTTGATTGCAGACATTTTTGCGGTAAGTGCCTTACAATTAGATATGATTCGTCAACTGTGTAAAGTATATGATGTTGACTTTAAGGAAACACAAGGAAAAGCCATTGTAACTTCGCTTACCTCCTCAACCTTAGCACGCTTAGGTGCAAGGTCCGTAATTAAATTAATCCCTGGTGTAGGTTCCTTGATTGGTGGAGCTGCTGTATCTGTTTTTGCTGGTTCTTCTACCTATGCTTTAGGGGAGGTGTTTAAATTGCATTTTGAAACAGGTGGGACTATTTTGGATTTTGATCCCGAACGCCTTAAAAAGAAGTACAAAGAAATGTTCGAAAAAGGAAAATCTGTTGCCACAGACTTAAAAGATACGACTGCAGAACATTTTGAGGAAATGGTAGAAGTGGTTGATGATGCCGCTGATAATGTTATGGAAACAGTACAAGATATGTCTGATGATTTCACCGAAGAAATGCCAGCAGAATCGGCGACAACAAACCATTCTGAAGAACCCGTTGAAAAAGATGTCCTTACTAAGTTATCAGAACTTGGAGAACTCAAGGAAAAAGGTGTTATTACTGAAGAAGAATTTGCAGTAATGAAGAAGAAACTAATCTCTGATTTCTAATTCGTAAAGATTTACTCCAAAAAAATAAACTAAAAGAGGGTTGTTGCATTATGCAACAACCCTCTTCCATTTTAATGTAACAAGAAACCATTCCTAACACATAGTTAAGAATCCGTTTAGAAATTAACTCTTTACAAAGGATCGAATCTTCTTTCTTTTCAATTTTCTAACTATTTCTTTACCTTCTGATTCAGAGTTGACAAATTTAACAACCACTGTATACTTATCCGAGTTTCCAATACTCATGATTTGAGCCTCCGAATAGCCTAATTCTAACAGTTTGTTTACACGGCCTTCAGCGTTTTCGTAAACTCCAAAAACACCCGCGACTACTTTATAATCAGGGTTGTAATTGCTATTAGAATTCGTTGTATTGCCACTAGAAGTAGCTACAGATTCAGGACCAGCAGCAGAAACAATTTGTATCTCAATCTCATTAGAAATCTTTGTGACTTTAACATCTGTTCGTCTGTTATATTGATGTTGGTCTTCAGAACATTCTACGCCATCAATACAGCCGTTTCTTAATTGAGATTCACCATATCCAACAGCAGTCATACGAGAAGCGGAAATGCCATTAGCTACTAAATATTCTACAGCATTATCTGCTCTTCTTTGAGAAAGTTTATTATTTGACCTATTGTCACCTCGAGAATCTGTGTGACTGGCTAACTCGATTTCAATGTCCGGATAAGTCTGCAACAAACCAACCAATGCATCCAAATCAATTTTCGCGTCAGGGCGAATAGCAGCGTCATTGAAGTTGTAATAAATGTTAGGCAATTGAAAAACAGTCCCTTCCTTGATCGAAGTCGGAAAGCTTTCGTCTATTTCTACGCTAACATATTCAATGCCATCAGCTCCCGTAACGGTTCCGTCAGCTGCTATACTGGAACCCGCTGGTGCTATAATGGTTCCATCAGGACCGATGATGGTTCCATCAGGACTGATCGTAGAACCAGGAGGCAAAGCACTTGTTGCTCCTGGAGGTGCAATCAGTTCGCCATCAGGCCCTATGATTGATCCATCGGCAGCAATTGATGATCCAGCAGGAATGAAAACCGAAGCCTTTGTTTTATTTGTACCATCTTCTCCTGCTAAGTCAGCATCATTTCCTTTTTCTAAACTAACAAAAAGTTCATTCACGCCATCCTCTGTATCAACAATCACCTGACGTGTAAGGTATCCAGGTCTTTGAATAATGAATATGTGTTTCCCAGTCATCACAGTTACAGGTAATTTTCCCCAACTATCAGTAGGCCCTGATTGGCTATTATCAGCTAAAGGAACGCGAACTAAAAGTTCATCATTCTTACCGGTTATATTTCCATTTACATTGTTAGAAAGTGCCGCAGCAAGGCTTAAATCATCAAGGCTAGCATAGGTAATTGTAGCATCTTGTACCATTTCACCGGTTTCAAAATCAGAAACCACCACTTCCATGTCAAATGCTTCTTTGACTTTTTCTTCATCAAAAATAGCGTCCAGATTACTGGTGATATAATAACTGTAAATATCATCTTCACCTAGTCCACTTCCTCTATTTGAAGAAAAGTAACCATTCTTTTTATCTCGGTCTAGAATGAAGCCGAAGTCATCAGATTCAGTATTAAAGGGTTTTCCTAAATTAGTTGGCTTTGTCCAACTATCTCCTTTTCTTGAAGTAAAGAAGAGGTCAAGACCTCCAATCGTATTGTGGCCATTGGAAGCAAAATATAAGGTGCCATCTGCATGAATAAAAGGAAAAATGTCATCGTTTTCTGTATTGACTTGAGGGCCAAGATTAATAGGCTCTCCCCAATCATCTCCTAAGCGGCGAGAAACCCAAATATCCATTCCACCATGACCACCAGGACGATCCGAAGAGAAGTACAGTAAATTTCCTTCCACGGAAATAGAAGGATGCGCTGTATTAGATTCTTTGTCGTTGAAAGGTAATATTTTTACGTTTGCCCAATCGTCTCGTACACTTTCTGCAGAATAGATGGCCAATTTTACAATGCCATCCTTTGCTTTCTGTCGGCGACCATTTTTGAAGTTGTTTCTAGTGAAAAACATGTAGGAAGCTGTACGGTCAAAAGTAACAGGTCCTTCATGTACTGATGTTGTTATTTTTTTAGAAAAAGGTTCAGGTTTTGCCAATGTACCGTCATCATTTCGGCGTGCTAGAAAAATAGAAAAAATGTTTTTTCCAATTCTACTGTCTTTAATTTTATACTTCTTACTAGCAGGTTGAGAAGATATAAATACTATTCCATCTTCATAGAAAGCTGGGCTGTATTCGAGTTTATCAGTATTGATGGTTGCTTCATTGGTAATGAAAACTTCCTTATCTCCACCTGGAACCTGTGCCAAAGCAGTAGACGCTGCTATCAAAGTAAAGCAGAAGGAAAACGCTATGTTTGTATAACTATTGAAATTCATACTGGGATATATTAGTTGTACTTTAGAGTTACTTAAAAAATAATTAGGTCAAATTAGACCTTAAAAAAAGAATCTAGGGTTTGCCATATCTCCTTTCTCTTTTACAAAATCGTATCGAACAAGCGCTTCAAAAGAACCATCATTATAGGTTTGTAAATCGGAAACAGACAAGTCATATGCAAGCCCTATTGCAACTTGATTATGCTGGTACATTGCCAAAATATCTATAGATTCTCCTATGCCTGTATTTCCCATTCGATAAGAAACACCAACGTTGAACCTCTTATCATAAACCAACATTAGATTTAGATCCATATCAAAAGGAGCATTCTTAACGTACTTTGTTAATAAAGCTGGTTTAAGATCGATCTTTTCATTAAGTGGAATCATTGTTCCTAGCATTCCATAAATGTGTTGTGCGGTCTCTGCAATGGTTTGTGCATCTACATTGTTCTTAAAACCAATTTCACTAGGGTAGAGGTAAGGTACCGAAACACCAACATAAGTATTTCCATAGGTATAATAAACACCCGCACCAAAGTTTGCAAAAATTTCATTGGAGGTTTCATTTTCTAAAATGGATTGATCACCTGCTTCTCGAACGTATACACCGGGATCAGCAAAATCAATTCCTTGAAACTTCATACTTCCCTGAAGACCAATCCTGAAAGAAGACTTTTTAGAAATCTTTACATGATAAGAATAGGCCATATTTGCATACCAATTATTCATAATACCTATGGTCTGATTATTTACAGTCAAACCAAAGCCAACTTTGTCTCCAAATATGGGGGCATCGAAACTGAGTAGTTTTCCTTCTGGCGCTCCTTTAAATCCAATCCATTGCCGACGATATAGCGCCGTCAAACTTGGAATACCACGAACACCGGCATAAGCTGGGTTAACAGTCAGTTTATTATACATAAACTGAGTAAACTGCCCTTCTTGTTGTCCATAACACATTCCACTCGTGAACAACACGAATAGTAACGGGAGGACAGATTTATTAAATATTTGCTTTAGCATAATTAACCTGTTTTTAAGATATGATATTAATTCTCAATCTAAGGAGATGAATTTCCCACCTCCTTTGAATTGATCGGGGATTATTTAAATAAAGTTATGTGCCCTTTATCTACCGAATTGTCATCCAATTTGAAAATGTAGAAATAGGTTCCGTCTGGTAAGTCACTGGTGCCATCACCATCACGTGTTCCATCCCAATTGTTTTGATAGGGCTTTGCATAGAAAACTTCATCTCCCCATTCATTGAAAATTTGCATCTCCGCATCTGGGAAAGAAGTTGTTTCCAAACAATTGATAATTAATAGTTCATTCAAGCCATCATCATTTGGTGTAATGACATTCGGTACTCGACAGCTCTCATCTACCACGTTGATATTTACAATACCTGTGGCACAAAGTTCAGAATCACAATTTACACAAAGTTCATACACAAAGCTAGCTACTCCAGCAAAGCCATTCGGATTATAGGACATTGTCCCATCAGCGTTTACAACTGCTGTACCTGGAATAATGTCATCTGGGGTAATTAGAGAAACTTCATATGGAAGTCCTGCATTAAAAAGATCATTAATAATCAAGGAAACACTTGTAATGCTATCTGTAGGTTCGATAGTGAATTCATCTTCAACAGTTTCTGGAGTCCCAGAGACCGAAATAACAACACTATCGACGGCTGACGTACAGTTTCCAGCGGATACGGAATAGTAGAATGTACAATCTCCTGCTTCAGTTGGCGTAAAATCAAATGTGCTTCCTAAGTCACCATCAGGTAAACAGTCACTTGGATTCGAAGACCAATTATAAGTAACTGAAGTTCCGGCTACTTCTTGACCAATAATGGTACAAGTTTCTCCTAAACAAATGGCTCCGTTACAATCACTATTTACAGTAACATCCGGCAATACTCCTACCACCACTTCAGTTGTCGTTGTGGCATCACAAATGCCATTACTTACGGTCACTGACCATACTCCTGAATATTCGTCTCCAGGTGTGGTAATGAGAGGGTCTTCCGTTGGGAAGGTTTCACCATTTGGAGCGGTCCATAGAATAGTAGCACCTAAAGGAGCGCCTTCTAGGGTCATTTGTAAATCACCATCACCACATATCGGCCCATCATTAGTTGCAGTTATTGCGGGAATGGTTCCGTATGTAATTTCAATATCAGCTGTCGCGGAGCATCCGCCAGGAAGCGTACAAATTACATCATATGTTCCACTAAAAGGTGGTAAGGTTGGTTCATCATCTGGCGAAGTCCAGCCAGTTGGACCGGACCAAGAATAAACTGCTCCTGCAGCGCCTCCTATTACAGAAAGAGTAATCGTTCCTTCACAAATAGTATCGTTAGGAGAAGCTAATATTTCTATCTGACCACCAAAGGGGGTAACATTAATAGTGAAGCTACAAGTCGTTGTATTGTTAGAATCATCAGTAGCCGTGTATGTTATAGTATGTATTCCTTCTCCTAAGGTATTGCCCGAAACAATATCACCAGTTACCACCGTAGGAACAGAACAATTATCTGTAAAGATAGGATCTGAAAAATTGACTACAACACTATCACAGCTTGAACTTGGTACCGCAGAAATAATAACACCACTAGGGTCTATTATATTTCCACCCAGATCAATCACAACATTGTCAGGGCAAACCACAGATGGTGCTTCAGCGTCTACAACCATAACATCAAAACTACAGGTGGCTGTATTTCCACCATCATCAGTAGCCGTATAGGTTACTGTAGTTGTACCAACAGGGAAATAATCTCCAGAGGCATGACTACTGCCAATAACAATGGATGTATCACAATCATCAGTGGCTGTTATAATTGGCCAGCTAACAACAGCACCACAACTATCCTGTTCTGAATTTGCTAGAATTGGTAAATTGGGACAATTGACTAAACTCGGCGGTGAGTTGTCAACTACTGTTACCATAAAGCTACAGTTGTCATTATTTCCAGAGGCATCAGTGGCTACACAAAATACAGTTGTTACTCCTATGGGGAGTGTATCTCCAGGCATGTTTGTACAACTGATTCCTACCATTGAACAATCATCAGTAGCCGTTGGGAAAGCCCAATCAGCAATGTAACCACAGATCGCTGGATCAGCATCCATTACAATATCACCTGGACAGTTAGCCACTGGATTTTGATCGTCTTCTATTTCTATTAATAAGGTACATATGGCTGTATTACCTGATTCATCAGTGGCGGTAAAGACGAGGACTTCACTCATAGAGAAAGTATCTCCCGGCATATGGCCACCCATATCATAAGTAATATTCGCTGAGCATGCATCAGTAGCTGTTGGAACAGTCCAGGTAGCTATTGATTCACAATTAGCTCCTCCTGTTGGGGTTAATACTACATCAGTTGGTGGACAAACATCCCATACTGGTGCTTCACTATCTAAAATGATAACATCAAACACACACAAGGTAGAATTACCTGCAGTATCTGTTGCTGTATACATTATTTCATGGGTACCGACAGGTAAATCAACTGGAGGAGTGTGACTGGCAGTAGTAAATTCAACGCCGCAGTTATCTGTAGGAGTAGGAATAGTCCAATTTGCTGTAGCAGTACAGCTGCCTACAGCAGTATTAAAGGTAAGTGGTACTGGAGAACAATTTGTAAAATCAGGTTCTTCGTCGTCTACATTGATAACAAAAGAACAGGTTTCCATATTACCAGATAGATCTTCTGCGCTGTAAGTAATTACGGTCGGTCCAATTGGAAGTGTTACGTTTGTGAACTCTCCTGGTGCGCCAGGTACCGTTGGATCATTTGTTCCATAACTTAAAGTTGTAATTGTCGAAGGATCTACTAAGTAAATCGGAGCTGCAGTTACTATTGGATTACAAACATCCATATCTGCAGGACAATTGATCAAATTCATTGCGCCTTCTTCCGTAATGGTTACTGTAAATGTACATACCGAAGTATTGTTATTGCTATCCATAGTAGTGTAAGCAACAACTGTAGCTCCAACGGGGAAGGCAAGTCCGGAAGCATCATTATTAGGACTATTTACAGC
>CAZDTI010000176.1:0-16887 GCA_964508085.1 uncultured Saprospiraceae bacterium
CTCGAACTTCTTTGTAGTCTTTACATTGATTATTGCAGTACCATCTGCGGTGAAAGTGTTCAACTGGATTACGACCTTATATGGTGGTAATATTCGATTCAATTCTGCTTCTTTATTTAGTATTGGTTTCGTTTCCATGTTTATCTCTGGTGGATTGACGGGTATCTTTTTAGGTAACTCCGCTATTGATATTCAAATGCATGATACCTATTTCGTAGTTGCTCACTTCCATATTGTAATGGGTATTGCAGCCTTCTTCGGAATGTTTGCGGGTATTTACAACTGGTATCCTAAGATGTATGGTCGCTTTATGAATGAGACACTTGGACAGATTCACTTCTGGGGAACACTTATCGGAGCCTACGCTATTTTCTGGCCAATGCACTACTTAGGACTAGCTGGAGTACCAAGACGTTACTACCGATTTGATAACTTCGATGCTTTTTCTCAGTTTGCAACAATGAATAAATTCATAACCATTGCAGCAATCGTTGTCTTTGCATTGCAGGTTCTTTTTGTTGTTAACTTCTTTTATAGCATCTGGAAAGGTAAGAAGATGACTTCTAAGAACCCTTGGAAAGCAACAACCTTAGAATGGACTACTCCTGTTGAAGGTATACACGGTAACTGGCCTGGTAATATTCCTGCAGTTCACCGTTGGGCATATGACTATGGTAAAGATGGTATTGATTACATCCCGCAGATTGTACCGATGAGAGAAGGAGAGTTGGATGAAGGAGGAAACCATTAGAAAATCAAAATTAAAATGTAAATCAAAATTAAAACCCAATACGTTAGTAACGCGATAGAAGGTTTTAATTTTGATTTTAACTCATATTTCAATTTAAAAGTGAATAACACAAAGACAGCTACAATAAAGACGACTTCGGCTTTTACACAAAAGTTGAAAGACTATCAGGTGCTTGTTAAGTTCAAGCTTAACTTACTGGTTGTTTTCTCAGCGGTGATGGCTTACTTAATCGTAGCACAAGGTACGGTGAATTTTGTAGCAGTATTGTTTTTAGCCTTGGGTGGTTTTTTGGTAACTGGAGCAGCTAACGCGCTGAATCAAGTTTTAGAAAAACAATACGATCGGCTGATGACTCGAACAGAGAATCGTCCTTTGGCTACTGGCCGAATGGAAACCTCTGAAGCGGTAATGGCTGCTGGGTTTATGAGTTTGATCGGAATTGTATTTCTGGCCTTATTTAATCCATGGACAGCAACGCTCGGTATGGTGGCTCTGATCAGTTATTCTTTTTTATACACCCCAATGAAGCGAGTTTCGCCAATGGCTGTTTTTATTGGAGCCATTCCGGGGGCACTTCCAGTGTTGATTGGATGTACAGCGATGCAGGGAGAAATTACCGCTTTTGCGTTGGTGTTATTTGGTATTCAGTTTATGTGGCAGTTTCCACATTTCTGGGCCATTGCTTGGTTGGCACATGAAGATTATAGTAATGCCGGGTTTTACCTTTTGCCTTCTGCTACAGGAGAGCGAGACAGTAACACCGGAAAGCAGTCATTCATATTTGCCTTGTTATTAATTGTCGTAAGCATCATGCCTTATTTCATGGGAATGACAGGAATATTATCTGCAATAATTTTGTTAGGAATGGGAGGGCTTTATGCATTTTATTCCTGGCAGTTATATAAAGAATGTAGCAGAGAAGCAGCTCGAAAAGTCATGTTTTGCTCTTTTGCTTATTTACCGATTTCACTAATTGTATTGTATTTGGATAAAATCTAAACCTTCTGAGACAAACGACGTGTTTCATCAAAAAGACTGTAGTGCAACGAAAGGAGAGTTGAAAATCATTTTGGTGAAATTAAAAGACACAGAATTCGTCGAAGAATTACAAAACAGTCCTTATGAATCAAGTTGTGGCCAGATTAGAAGAAAGAAAATACCGGAATAAAATTCATCCTAAGGAGTTTGCCTTATGGGTTGGTTGTGGTAGTATTCTAATGATGTTTGCTGGTTTTACCTCTGCATATGTGGTAAGACAAGCTGCGGGGAATTGGTTGGAATTTGCTTTACCTTCTGTATTTTATTATAGCGCAGGAGCAATGATCTTAAGTTCTGTTCTTTTACAATTGTCCTACTTTATGTTCAAAAAAGGAAACGGTGCAATGTATCGTTTACTGTTGATTTTAGGATTTTTGTTGGGGATCTTTTTCATGTATTTACAATATGAAGGATGGATGGAGATGTATGCGATGGGTATTGATTTGGGAGGTAATCCTTCAGGATCATTTGTATATGTGGTATCCTGGGTTCATGCGGGGCACGTGGTTGGAGGAATAGCGGTTTTATTGGTGGCCTTAATTCATGCTTTTGGTTTAGATTACTATGTAACACCTGCAAGAGCATTACGTTTTAGAATGAGTTTAGTATACTGGCATTTCGTAGGTTTTCTTTGGATTTATTTATTGATCTTTTTTACTTATTCGTAAATTTGCTGCTGTTTTGAGTAGCGATCTGTTAGTTTTAGGTTATTAAGGTCAAACAAATAGAATCAAACCTAATAAGACTTAATATTGAAACGATAAATTAGGAAAATCGTTTAGCAAAAATTAATAAAAATCAACTTTTACAAGATTAAGTAAATGGCTATTTGCATAATAAATGGTCTGTTTATTTAAAACTTTATTTAAACCAATTTATAAAAATGGCGACAGATACAAGCGCACACGCACACGGTCATAACCATCACGCAGTAGAAGACTGGTCTGGTGGAAAACCACCAATGGAAGCGAGTTATGGAAAATTGATGATGTGGTACTTCCTTCTTTCGGATGCATTTACCTTTGCTGGCTTTTTGATTGCTTATGGAACTTTGCGTTTCAGTAGCCCTAGTTGGCCAGTACCTGATTTTGTTTTTCAAACAGCCCCTTTCAATAACTTAGGACTTGGACACGAAACTGGATTGCCTTTGATATTCGTAACCTTCATGTCATTCTTACTGATCATTAGTTCGGTTACGATGGTTCGGGCCGTACAGGAAGGAAAGCGGGAGAATAAAAATGGGGTTGTCTTTTGGATGTTGTTGACCGTTTTAGGAGGTGCAGGATTTTTGGGCTGTCAAGCTTGGGAGTGGACGAATCTAATTTCGGCAGAGCATATGTCTGTAACGACAAATCCATTTGGAACTCACGTAGAATCTGGGACTTACCTTGCTGGAGATAATCATGGAATTAATGCTGGAGATACCTTTAAAGAAGGTGATTCCTACTTGATTCATTATCACAATGGAGCCTATGATCAATTGCCTTACAAAACAGATGAAGGAATAACTAAAGTACAGGAATTTGGGCCGAAAGCATTCGGAGCGCTATTCTTTTTCATTACTGGATTTCACGGGTTTCACGTATTGTCTGGAGTAGCATTCTTATTAATAATTCTAATCAACTCGGCAAGTGGTCTTTATGCCAAACGGCGAAATGGCTACGAAATGGTAGAGAAGATTGGATTGTACTGGCACTTCGTCGATTTAGTATGGGTATTTGTATTCCTTGTATTTTACCTACTATAATTGTTTTAGAAAAGAGTATTAAGTATTAAATAAAACATTGATTTAAAAATATAAAAATGGCAAATCATTCAGATACAGAACAGGATTTAGGAGTACTCCCTAAAGATGCCGAATACGATAAAGCTAGTAAGGCAGTATATAAAGGTATGTGGCTGTTGGCTGCGGTAACTTTATTAGAGGTAGCTGTTTCCCTCTTTGGGAAAGGACATCTTGGTTTCAATCCAGAGGGAATGGGGGTTATCCTTGCGATTGTAGGAATTGCCTTGGTCGTTTTATCAATTTATAAAGCTTATTTCATTGTGTATGAATTTATGCACATGGGCCACGAGGTAAAAAGTTTGAGACTGACGGTGTTGATGCCAATGCTTCTATTGGTTTGGGCGATCATTGCTTTCTTTCAAGAGGGGAATGCCTGGAAAGACAGGCGTGAATTAGTGAATGATAGAAACGCTGTGGAGATTCCACAAGACCATACGCCACAGTTAGATAAAAATGTAAAAGTTGATTTGAGTAAAGGACATGGTGATCATGATGGTCACGATCATTAAACTGATTTTACATTACAAACTATTAAACAAAAAGGATTTGGCGTATAGCCGAATCCTTTTTGTTTAATACTGCTTTCTTGACGAACATTAGTCTACTTTCGATTGTTTGATTTTTGAATAGCTTAAGTGATAAATAAAATTACAATATGGCAGACTTACAAGAAATGCCCCCCATCTCAACTGGAAAGAGGCTTCTCCAATTTTCAGTGCTTTTCTTTCTTTTAATTTTTTTACCCCTTGGTACGGTATACTACACCAACGGAGGAAATAATTCCTTTAAAGAAATGATTGGAGAATTACATGATTATGGTGAAATTCCGAATTTTGAATTCGCAATGCATAATGGTGGAATGTTTAGCAAAGAGAAAATAAAAGATAAGGTTGTTGTCAGTGTTTTTTTCTCTTTGGATGATAAAGAAAAAGAGTTGATGACAACTCAACTCAAGAAGCTGCACAGTATCTTCGATGATAAAGATGAAGTTTTGTTTTTGCTTCATAGTTTATCTCCAGAATTAGACAATATGGAGGATTTAAAAGCTTTCGCAGAAAAAGTTGGTTTAGCAGATGAAGAGCAATTTTTTCTTTTGAGGGGGGGGCAACAAAGCGTAGCCGAGCACCTTACTACTGCCTTTAAATGGCCCAGTAATTTTGAAGCTAGAGAGAAGAATACCCCTTTAGAATTTGGAACTATGCCTTCAGGAATTAAGACTTATCCATACATTGTCATTGCGGATAGAAATTCTATGATTCGGAATTACTACGATTATAAAGATAATAAAGCAATGGGGAGATTGGTGGAGCATTTAGCACTTCTGCTGCCGAGTCGGGTAGATGATGACCCGGAGTTAATACGGGAAAAGGAAAAGTAGCCTAACTTAAAAACCATTAACGTAAATATAAACTTTCCATTAATGCATTTCCAGAAGCGTTTTATATAGATTCTTTTGTAGACTTCATCAGATGTCCTCAAAACTAACCGATGATGAGTTTTACCGCTTCTATCAATAGATAAAACAAAATAAATACAACTATAAAATATATCCGAATGATACAGGAAAATTTACCATTAGCAAAAAAACTGAATATTGTAGCTATCATAATTAGCATTGCCGTTATTGGATTGGCAGGGGCCATGCGGATTCCCACTTTAAAGATTCCTACGGATATTGACTTTAGTTTTTTACCACCCATTCATGCGGCTTTGAACACATTAGCGGCTATATGTTTATTCATGGCTTTTTATTTTATTAAAAACAAAAATATAGCAGCGCACCAGAAGGCAATATATGCTGCACTACTTTTTTCTGCACTGTTCTTACTATCCTATGTTACCTATCATTTTACAACTCATGAAACTTTGTTTTGTAAGCAGGGCATGATTAGAAAGGTGTACTTTACAATTTTGATAACCCACATCGCTTCAGCGGCAATGATTTTTCCGTTCATTCTGTTTACTTTTATTAGAGCTTATACAGGGCAGGTAGAGAAGCATAGAAAAATGGCCAAATGGGTATTCCCGATTTGGTTATATGTAGTGGTAACTGGACCAATTGTTTATTTTATGTTGAAGCCTTGTTATCAATAGATATCACTGGACTTCAATTACTTAATTTCGTATCTTTGCAAAAAAAGGAATAATGAAAAAATCCATAAAAATAATTGCTATTTGTGCACTCAGTCTACTTCTGGTTATGAGCGTCTCTGTTGATGTCGTAGCGCAGTGTCCGATGTGTAAAATAGCAGCGGAGAGTAACCTTGAAAATGGAGGAACAGCGGGAAAAGGATTGAACCAAGGGATTTTGTGGATGTTCTCGATGCCTTATGTGATGGTGGGCTTAATTGGCTTTTTATGGTATCGGAATAAGAGAGATGATGACGATGTGGATTTTGATAAATTTTAATCTTAGCTATGTAGATTACAAAAAAGGTTCTAAGGGCATTTCGTTCTTAGAACCTTTTTTAGGCTAAGATAAGTTGGATATTTTTTAAGTGACTTAGCTCTCTTAATGTGACGAATGCCTTTGTGGATAGTAAGAATTGAGAAAGTCCTTCAGAGGATAATTTGTTTTTAGAAAAGAGAAAGATTTCTCGACTCGTACCTCGCTCGAAATACAAACGTACTTGCGACTCCCAATTCTTCGACTTGCTGCGCTCGCTCAGAATGACAGGGAGTTGCTCAGATTGTCATGGAGTAATTCAGTGTCCATAGAATTAAGCGAGTCAATTTGTTTTCGCGTTCTGGGAACAAAACAACGGTTTTATTTATCAGTCGCCTTAAAACTCCCCAACAATAAACTCCCCCAACCCAAAATAAAGAACACTCCACCAATCGGGGTCATCGGCCCAACAATACTTTTGTTTTCTAATCCAATGACCTCACTACAAGCTAAAAGGTAAAGTGATCCAGAGAACAACAAAATACCCAGGACAAAACTGTACCCAGCCCACCGAGTGAATTTTTCCGGCATATGATCCTTTAATAGGAAAGCAGCGATTAAACCAAGTGCGTGATAAAACTGGTAACGAACGCCGGTATCAAAAATACCCAATTGATATTCGGACAATACTTTCTTTAAAGCATGGGCTCCAAATGCGCCGAATATCACCGCCAATAGAGCAAATAAAAAAGCCAGTCTCAGGAAATTTTTACTCATAATTAAATTGTGTTATCTTGTGTTGTTAAAGGTAGATGAGGTAGATTGGGTGGATGGGGTAGATGAGGTTTCCCACTAGCGTAAATTGGTGCGTGTATAGGGAACCAGTCCGTACTGGAACGGGCGGGCCTCATCCAATTCATCTACCTTATCCTTTCATCCTCCCCTCTTTCAGAAACACTAACATTTCAGCTTTGAACATACGCAATATAATTATCATCTCTATCATCGGATTGTCAATATTTCTTTTTGTTGTAAAGCCTTATCCGATTTCCAGATTGCCTTTTTTTCCGATTAGTGCGGTTGAAGCGATCCCTTCTAACGCAGGTGTTTGTTTTGAAATGAAAAGCCTGCAAGCTTTTAGAACCGAATTAGAAAAAAACAATAGCTTGGAGAAATTAGAAAAGTTGTTTGTTTTCCAACAATACAAACGCGATTTTAATTTGCTGGAGAATATCCTGAAAAAGGACAGCTTGCGACAACAACGTTTATTGGAGACACCATTGATCTCCGTGATGCAAAATGGAGGCCTGGATGCCGTTAATTTCTTATTTATTTTAGAAACAACTTCTGGTAAGGAGTCGGCAGATTTTCAGGCTTGGTTAGAAAGCTTGCCTGATTTATCGGTTAGTAGTACGACTTTTAAAAATGAATTGGTCTATAAGGTAAAGCAAAAAAAAGGAAGTTCTTTTTCTTTTGTAGTCTTTCGAAACCTAATTTTAATTGGCCGTTATCCTTTGTTGATTGAAGACGCAATTAATCAATTGAAAGTAGTACGTGAGCCATTTTTTAAAGGGTTTATGGCTCCTAAGGTATTGCCGTTGCCGGAACCTCTGCGTGTGTATGTTCGTCCGAAAAACATTCCCTTGTTGCTATTGCCATTTCTCAACAGGAAAGGGAAGAAGCATATGGATGCCCTATACGATACAGAAGAATTGATAGCTGTAGATGTATTGTTCGACGAAGAAGGGGTCAGCTTGCAGGAAAGTATTCCTTTGAAAGGAAAAGAACCATGGCTCAAATCTGTTAAAAAACAGGGTGCCGTAAATCGCAATGGTTTTGCTGAAGTACTGCCAGGGCATACTGCTCTGGTACAATGGCTTTCATTAAGTGACCTTGCAGCCTTTGCAGGAAATAATTCTTCCACAACGTATAAGAAATATTTTGCTCCTTGGATTGGTAATCAGGCAGCACTTGTTACGACGGAGCCTTATAGTATCAACCTGGATGCTGAAAATTTCTTGTTAATAGCAGCTAAAGATGCCGAATTAGGAGAACACTATTTACAAAAGTTGGGCGAAGTAGAAGGGGAGTTGGAATCTTATGAGTACATGACTTATACGGTTCGGCAAATTATGAGTACTGATTTTTTTGAGAAATCGCTATGGCCTGGATTTCAATTAAAAAACCCTTTTGTCACTTTTATTAATGGCTATTTAGTCGCAGCTCAATCGCAACAAGCACTGGAAGTATGGATTGATAAATACAATGCCGGACAAACACTTAACAATACTACTGCATTTCAGGAGTCTGCTGGAAAGTTGAATGCTTCCGCTAAATGGTGGGCACATTTTCATACAGATAATGCTCGTCAATTGTTGGTTACTTACCTACGGAAAGAATATGAATCGCAGTTCAATCAGCAGTTCGATATCATGAAAAGCATTACACCGGCTGATTTTATTATTAATGAAAAAGGCCAGCTAAGTGGTTTTCTTTCCCGGCAAGGCAAAACGGAAAAAGGGGTTAGCATACTCTGGAAAACAAGGTTGGCAAAGAATATTATTGGAACGCCAAAGATTATAGAGTATGCGAATAGTAAGCAGTTTGAAGTATTGGTTCAGGATAAATCTAATTTGCTGTATTTGCTAAATAGTGGGGGAGGAGTGATTTGGAAAAAACAATTGGATGGCCCTATCCTTTCTGAAATCCAGACGATAGATTATTACAAAAACAATCAGAATCATTTTCTTTTTAATACTGCGGGAAGTATTCACCTCTATAACAATGAAGGTGTTTCCGTTAGTAGTTTTCCTTTGAAGCTTCGTTCGAAAGCCACCAACGGCGTTATTGCAATTGACTTTGATGGATTGAAAAACTATTCCTTTTTCGTAGCTTGTCGTAATGGTAAATTATATGGTTTTCAAAAAACAGGACGTCCTTTAGATGGTTGGCCACAGTCCAGCATCCGAAGAGTAGAACATCCTGTTTGTCATTTCCAACAGGATGGAAAAGATTTTATTGTGGCGCTAAACACCAAAGGGAAAATGTTGGTTTTCGATAAAAAAGGAAAACTTCGTTTCTCTGCTATTCGTTTTGCCGATTCCTTTTTGTCCCCTCCGGACTTTGATGATATTGCTACTGCATCGAGAATAGTGGGCGTTACGGAAGATGGTATCGCGCATATCGTTAATACCTATGGTGATAAATTCAAATTGAATCTGGAAGTCGGAAAAAATAAAGAGGTGAAATTTGCTTATGCTGATTTAGTGGCCGACAAACGCAAAGATTTTATTGTCAGTAGTGAAAATAATATAGCGGCATATGCCTATCAGGAAGGAGACGACTTTAGTAAGTCTTTTGTTGTTGATACTAAAAATCCCGTTGATGAACTTTTTGCAGTGTCTGTTCCTGGAAGAGATAAGGCAGTGATTGGAACGGTGACCAAGGAGAAAGAGCAGATTAGTCTGTACAGCGCTGAAGGGAAGAAGTTTAAAGATTTTCCTTTAGCGGGTAGTACCGCTTTTCGGATTATTAAATTGTATAAAAGTGGGGAGAACATTTTAATAGTAGGGAAAGGGGATAGTGTATTTGTGTATCGGTTGAGGTAATTCCTCGACTCGCTCCTGTGTCGCTCGCTCGGAATGACAATTAGATTTTTTCTAATTGTCATTTTGGTTCCTAGGGGGTACTTTGGTTGTAATTCTTTTCTAAATCTGTTTCTGTTACGACCTTCACATTTGGGAACAACTTTCTTGATCCACTCTCTGTAACCATTGTTTCTCGTTTGAAATACTTCGTAACCGCATCTGCAGACCCCGGGGAAAAGACAAACATAAAATCCAGTAATTGATCCACATCATTAATACTGCTTAGGATGGCATCGTATCGCTGTTCTTCGTTGATTAAAAGTGCTGCTCCTCGCTGCATCAAACCACCCGGTAGTTGATGTTTTAAGCTGAAAATAGTTAAAGTTGTTCCAGGAATCTGATCACCTAATTCATAGTCTAACTTAGAAAGATAGGATAGGAAAAAGGCTCCTTTTTCACTAAAACTTAATTTTGAAAAGAGCACTACCGCTTTCTTTTTTAGGACATCATTGGTATTATGGTTTTGAAGTAATGCTTTCGCAGTTGTCATCGCTTCGTCTATTGAAAAATCAAATGGCTTATGCAAAGGGTGCGTATCAATCAATAAAAGACGTTCATCTTGAAAGGCAGGATCGAAATTGTAAATCACTTTTGCCATCTGTTTAAGTACAGAGTGAATGGTACCATTGGCATCAATTTCAAAAATGGTTTCGTTTCTCTTTTCTTTTAAAAAGGAAATGCCAGTTAAGAATTTTTCTCTGGTCTGTGTCATGTTTTCTTCAAATAATTCCTTGGGCTTATTGCGAGTATCCATTCTTTGAAGAACAACTTCATTGCTGACGTTCATAAAGAAAATCAAATCTGGTTTTCTCGCATTTTTATTCAAACGCATGACATCCTCCATTGAAAAATTATCATTGGATTGATAGACGAGAGAAGACAAATAATACCGATCACAAATGAGGATTTTATCTTCGTCTTCGTTCAACCACTTGTTCACAACACGATCACCGTGATCTCTACGATTGGCTGCAAATGCCAATGCCAGTGTTTCATGAGAGAAAGTTGTTATCTTCTTTTCTAACACCTGTCGAATGAAAAGACCACCACAGGAAGCATCATGCGGTTCAAAACTGAGCTTTACTTTTTTGTGTAAAACGGTTTGAAGAAAATGAGCAAGTTGCCGGCCTACCGTTGTTTTACCTGAGCCGTCCAGGCCTTCTATAACGATGAAGAGTGATTTATTTTGCACGGAATGTTGTTGTATGATATTGGTGTTTCGCCATTTTGAAGGATTTAGCTACAAAGATCGCGAAGGTGGTCAAATGATTACTTTTACAAACGATTTTTCTTGGTATAAAGGTAGGAAATAGGAATGTAGAAAGCGCTTTTGTTCTGTGGTTTTTATTGGAAGATAAATATTAGCTAAATTAAATAGAGATAGAGAAAAAAGTAATTAAGGAGCATAAGATGTTCAAAGAAAAGGCGCAAAGGCCACAAAACTAAACGTTTATTTATCCGTTTTGCTCTGCGGACTTTGCGCTCATTCTACAAATTTAAGTCAGGATTATGGATGGAAAATCCTGATTAGTAACTGCGAATTATTAGTTCATCTTAACCAATTTCTCCCACCAGATTAAGCCATCTCCTTTTACCTGTAGGGTGTAAACTCCTGTTGGTAAATTAGCGATATTCAATGACCATTGTTGAATATTATTAGTAGAAAAGAATGGAGTGTTAATTTGTTGCCCGCTGATGTCGTAAATAACAATTTCAGGTTTTGAACTAATTTGCTTTTCTAGCAAAATATGCACGATGTCGCTTGCCGGGTTAGGAAAAACGCTAAGATCACTAGCTATTGTTGGTTCCAAAGTTGGTGTTGTACTTTCAATAATAAGTCCATCTTCCATGATGAAACAGCCGTTGTTATCTTGAATAGTAACACTATACGTTCCAGCAGAAAGACCAGTAGGATCTTCGTTAGTAGAAACGATTGTTCCGTCCAAGGACCATGCAAATTGTAAAGGAGGCGTACCTCCACTAACGTCAATTTCGAAGAAACCATTACCTAGTCCATCAATATCGTTGCCAGTATCTATAAGTGTAAACTCGATAAGAGGTGCTTCCATTATAGAGAAAGCGCCAACACTGGTACAACCCAATGCATCCGTTACCTCAATGTCATATTCTCCTGGGCAGAATGAAACGCCATCCGTATCAAAAGAAAATTCGTAAGGGGGTGTTCCACCAGTGGTCGTAATAATTACACTACCACTACAAGGACTGTCAGGGCAGGTTTGGGTGGTGGCAAAAGTCATTAGAATCTCATCAGTTTCATCTATGTCGAAACATAACAATTCCGTACAGCCATTTCCATCTGTTACTGTCAAGTCGTAAATTCCAGGACAGAGATCATTAATTTCCGTCATTCCATCATAGTCATCTACATTCCAGTCGTAAATGAAAGGGCCAGATCCAGAGGAAGTCGTTACGGATATCATTCCATTACAAAGACCGGCACAAGTGACATCTGAAACCATTGCTTCATTGATCATGAAGTTTCCACTGGAGATTGTAATCATTTGCGAAGCTGTGCAATTCAAACCATCGGTTACAATGAGCAAATAATTCCCATTGCAGAGATCAGTAAGGTCTTCTGTGGTTTCTCCATTGTCCCAATTGAAGCTAAAGTTTCCATCGCCTCCGGAAACAGTAACATCAATAGTTCCATTACAATCCGTTGTACAAATGTTTCCAGACCCTATCGCACTGATGACTATTGGAATACATTCAATTGTTGTTACTTCTGAACAACTTTCATGAGTACAATTTTCTGCATCAGTTATGGTAACGCAATAAGTATCAGGACTAAGGTTCATGAGGTTTTGAGTAGTCGCTCCATTACTCCAAAGGAAAGTGTAAGGTTGAGAACCTCCATTTACCATTAAATTAATAGCACCATCATTAGCGCCTTCAGCAGTTTCATTACTTATAGCAGTGGAGCTAGTAATCGCTTCTGGTTCAGAGATGAAAGCACTAACAATAATTTGACAATTATTGTTGTCTGTTATCGTTAGCACATATTCGCCAACACATAATCCACTGATGTCCTGATCTATTGATCCGTTTGACCATTGGTAGACAATGGGTTCTGTGCCTCCACCTATGGTTACGTTAATAAATCCATTACAGCCCCCAAAGCAAGAAACATCACTTGCTGTCACACTAGCTTCAAGAGTACAATCACCTGCGTTAATTGTAGTACAAGCATTACTAATACAATTATTAGCATCGGCAACGGTTACGCAGTAGCTACCAGGCGATAAGTTATTTATGGTTTGTGTATTGGCTCCGTTATCCCAAGCGTAGCTCATGAATGGGAGAGTGCCTCCTGTTGGATTGACGGTGATGGAACCATCCATTGCTCCAGAGGAACTTTCATCTGAAGTAGTGAATGCGAGCGCTATAGAACTAGGTTCAGTTAGTGTGGTGCTTTGAATAGAAGAACATCCAAGATTGTCTGTAACAGTTACGCTGACTACTCCTGGCGGTAAATCATTTTCCGTGTTTGTATTGTTAAGGCTGCTGGACCAGTTGTAATTAAAAGGTTCCATTCCTCCTGAAACCATAACCATCGCAGAGCCATCGTTTGCTCCATTACAGCTAATATTCGTTTGGCTTATCGTTGTTGTAAAATCACAACTAACACCATTGATGGTAACACAATTGCTAGCAGTACAGTTGTTGGCATCTGAAATGGTAACGCAATAGACACCCGGAGATAGATCCATAATGCTTATTCCAATTGCTCCGTTACTCCATAGTTCAGTATATGGAGCTGTACCTCCACTTGATTCTACGTTTGCTGTTCCATCATTTGCTCCCAGAGCTGTTTCATCGGTAGAGGTGACCGTTGCGACTACTGCTGTTGGCTCTGTAATCTGGAAAGAAACAAAGGCAGTACAATTGTTCATGTCGGTTACAGTGAGTTCGTAGTTACCCGGACAAAGATCTGTCAAATTACTAGCTGTGCTACCTGTGGGTGACCAAGAGAAAGTATAAGGGGATGTGCCTCCAGTGACCATTGGTGTAGCTGTCCCATTACAGTCGCCGTTGCATAAGGCATTAGTAGTGCTGATACTTATGGTTAATGAAGTCGGTTCTGTGAGACTGGTACTGAAGGTGGCAGTGCAATTGTTGGCATCCGTTGCAGTTACATTGTAATCACCAGCGGATAAATTATTTATTGTTTGTCCACTTTCTCCATTTGACCACACATAGGTAATCGGGCTTGTTCCTCCTGTAATATTTGCGGTAAGATTTCCGCTCATATCTCCATTACAGAGAATATTGGTATTGGTCGTTCCTGTTATTTCTAAATCACAAGTAGCTTCCGTTACACTTGTGCAATCAGAAATGGTACAGCCATTCAAATCGGTTATTGTAACACAGTAAGTGCCCGGTGCTAAGTTTGTGATAGTGACTTGACCAGATTGGCCATTGCTCCACTCTTCGGTATAGCCTGCTGTACCTCCGCTTACATTCGCTGTGGCGGTACCATCACCTGCACCTGGTGCTGTTTCTGCAGTGGAACTCATTACCAAGGTAAGCGCTGAAGGTGCTGTAAGTTGGATGCTTATATTTGCAGTACAATTGTTATTGTCACTTACCGTTACATCATAAACTCCTTCACAAAGATCGTTGATTTGATCATCAGTCGAAGCATTAGACCATAAGAAAGTGTATGGAGCAGTTCCTCCTGAAACCATTACCTCTGCATCTCCATCACAATCCGATGAACAAAAAGGATCATTACCAGCTATAGAAAGAGATAAAATGGATGGTTCCGTTAATGTTATGTTAGAAATACTGGAGCAATTGTCAGCATCAGTTACCGTTACAGAGTAAGCTCCTGCGGGTAAATTGGTTTCGCTATCCGAATTTCCACCGCTGGACCAATCGTACATTAGATTGCCATTTCCACCACTGGCTGTTACCGTTGCAGAGCCATTTGCTCCACCATTGCAACTGATGTTACTTCCAGTGATCGTAGTTGTAATGGTACAGTCGAAAGAATTTACAGTGACGGTCTCAATGGCTGCACAATTGTTGGCATCTGTGATTGTGACCGTGTAAGTACCAGGAGATAAATTATTTATACTTTGGGTTGAAGAACTATTACTCCAACTGAAGCTGTAGTTTCCTGTTCCACCGGAAGGGTTTGCAGTTGCAGAACCATCATTTGCATTGGAACTTGTTTCATTTGTTGAACTGGTATTGGCAATAAGTGCTGTTGGTTCAGTTATGGTGATTGTACTCGATACTGTACACCCAGTTTGATCGGTTACGGTTACGGTAAAGTTTCCTGCACAGAGGTTATTTGGATCTTCAACATTTCCAATAGAGGAATCACTCCAAGCAAAATCATACCCAGAATTGCCTCCGGTTACCGTAAGATCAATGCTGCCATCGCATTCACTATTGCAGCTTGTATTATTGCCAGTACTTGTGATGAAAATTGGATCCGGCCCATCAATAGTCGCACTTAACGTAATAGTGCAATTATTCGCATCAGAAATGGTAACGGTATAATCACCTGGACATAAATCAGTATTGTCTTGATTGTCTGAGCCATTTGACCAATTAAAAACATAAGGTTCAGTTCCACCAGATACACTTAGTGAAATTATGCCATCGCAGTCATTGATGCAAATTTCATCAATGGTAGTAGCCGCGGCTTGAATAGCAGTAGGTTCTGTAATTGTTTCCGTTAAGGAAATGGTACAACCATTTGCATCTGTTACAGTAACAGAATAGCTTCCAGCGCACAAATTACTATTTGTAGAAGAGTTGTTGGAAGGGTCGTTGGACCAGTTGAAGGTATAGCCCATCGTACCACCATTTACCGAAAGGGAAATACTGCCGGTACATTCATTATTACAAATGATATTTGAAAGGGTCGAAGTTGCTGTTAATTCAGTAGGTTCGGTTAAAGTAGTGCTAGAAGAATTGGAACAACCATTGACATCTGTTGCGGTTACTGAATAGGTTCCTGCACAAAGATCAGAGGGATTATCTTCATTGGCAGAAATACCTCCAGTCCATTGATAAGTAAAATTACCATTACCACCAGTTACGGTAAGGGCTATTGCTCCATCACAGGATTCGAAACAAGTAGGACCTGTATTTACAAATGAAATTATAATTGGCGTCGGACTGCCCACTGATGCAGTATTTACGTAAGTACAACCATCTCCGTCGGTAAGTGTCAATGAGTAATCACCTGCACAAAGATTATCAATAGAACTGTTGGTACCTCCATTACTCCATAGGTAAGAAAAAGGAGTAGTGCCTCCAGAAAGGCTGGAAGTGACACTGCCATCACAAACGCCATTACAAGAAACGGAGGTAGTGGTCAAAGATATTGTAGGTGTACCAGGAGTGTTTACTGTAAAATCCGAGGTCACTGTGCAATTATTGATATCCGTCACGGTCAAAGAATAGGTTCCAGGACAAACATCACTTTGATTAGGGGTGTTAGGTAAGCTGTTTCCCCAATCGTAAGTGTATCCACCAGTTCCACCAGCTACATTCGTAGTGATGGTACCATTACATATTCCGCAGGTTGCATTAGTTGTGGTACCGGTTACGCTTAATGTCTCTGGTTCAATTACGGTATAAACCCCCGTTTGAGTACAGCCATTTATGTCGGTTACTGTAACGCCGATGTCTCCAGCACAAAGACCAGTTGCTGGGTTAGCCGTGTCCCCATTGTCCCAGTTGTAAGTATAGCCGCCTCCAAATCCACCGGAGGGAACTAAAAATACTCGACCATTACAATCTCCATTACAGAGTGCATTTTCGATGTCGGCCGTTAATATAATTTCAGAAGGAGAAGTAATTTGTATGGAAGTAGAAGCCACACAATTGTCTGTATCGGTAAGTGTCACTGCATAACTGCCAGCAGGAATATTTGTTGGATTTTGAATACCATCGTAGGTGTCGTCATTCCAGTCAAAAGTAAAAGGGGAAGATCCACCATTTACCGAAAGGGAAATACTACCATCATTCGCCCCAAAGCAAGTCAGATTATTTCCAGTAATAGTAAGGGTAGGCGGAGAGACTTCTATAACGCTTGCACTGGAAGAAGCTGTGCATGAATTTGTATTGTTAGAAACAGTAAGGGTGTAAGTCCCAGCTTGGTCAACAATCGGAGAGGTGGTGTTTGCTCCCGAAACAATATTCCCGTCAGTCGTCGTCCAGAGATACGATATATTTGTTCCAGTATCAGAAGCCGATCCATCGAGTGCTACAAAACTATTGTTACAATCCAATTGGC